>JBFINI010000373.1:0-3694 GCA_041611275.1 Burkholderiaceae bacterium | reverse complement strand
GGCTTCAGCGGGCAGCCGGCGGCCCAGAAGATCGGCGATCGCCTGCGAGACCAGCACCTGTCCGCCGTGGGCCGCGCTCATCACGCGCGCAGCGCGGTTCACCGCCGGTCCGTAGAAGTCACCGTCGCGGCGTTCATCAGCGCCGGCATGCAGGCCGCAGCGCAGCTGCAGTGGCAACCAACCCGCCGTCGCGGCAGCAGCCAGCGCGCGCTGCATATCGAGAGTTGCCTCCAGGGCATCGAGTGCATCGCCGAACGCTGCATGCACGCCGTCACCGGTGCTCTTGACCAGCGTGCCGTGATGCCGTGCCACTGCCGCGCGCGCGACTTCATCGTGATGCGCCAGCGCCTGCCGCATCGCCTCGGGCTGCGCCTCCCACAGGCGGGTGCTGCCCTCGATGTCGGTAAACAGATAAACGGTCGGTGCGGGAGCAGCCACGCTTGCGGGCAGGCAGACGAGTTGAGCCGATGTTACGGGCACCGCAGGGCGTTCTGCGGATCGCGCGATAGCGGCAGTGCGTGCTCGTCGGACCGCAGCGCCTGCAACGCCCGAGAGGCGCGGCTATTGCGTCAGCACGCGCAGCTGGTTCATCGCCACGCCGATGGCCACCGCCGAGCCGTCGGTGAACATTGGCATGCCGCCGAAGTGCGCCTGGTCGGCGGTCAGCGCCAGCTTGCCGACGCGCACGCGATAGCGCGTGAATTCGCCGAGAAATTCGGCTGCCTCGACGATGCCTTGCAGCCAAAGGCGCTCGGTGTCGCGCGCCGCGCTGGCCGCCTGCAACTGCACCACATGCGGCCGGAAGCTGATCGAGACGCGTTCGGCCTGAGCGGCGGCGACGGCGCGCGGCAGCAGCAAAGGATCGAGGCCGTCAGCGCTGAAGCGCAGGGCATCGGCGCCGTCGGCGACCAGCGTGCCGTCGAGCAGATTCATCGTGCCGACGAAGTTGGCGACGAAGCGATTGACCGGAAAGTCGAACAGTTCGGCCGGCGTTCCGATCTGCTGCACGCAGCCTTCGTCGAGCACCGCCATGCGATCGGCAGTGGTCATCGCTTCTTCCTGGTCGTGAGTGACGAAGATCGTCGTGATGCCCAGCTTGCGCTGCAGCGCCAGCAGTTCCTGGCGCATCTGCACGCGCAGTTTCTTGTCGAGGTTCGACAGCGGCTCGTCGAGCAGCAGCACCTGGGGCTCAATGACGATGGTGCGCGCCAGCGCAACCCGCTGCTGCTGCCCGCCGGAGAGCTGGTTGGGCCGGCGCTCGGCGAAGGCGCCCAGCCCGACGAGTTCCAGCGCCGCCTCGGTGCGGCTGCGGATCTCGCCGCGCGGCAGCTTGCGTTCGACCAGGCCGAAGGCGACGTTCTCATACACGCTCAGGTGCGGCCACAGCGCATAGCTTTGGAACACCATGCCGATGTTGCGCGCGTGCGGCGGCACACCGGTGATGTCGCGGCCGTCGACCAGCAGCTCGCCGCGGTTGTGCCGGTTGAAGCCGGCGATCAGGCGCAGCAGCGTGGACTTGCCTGAACCGGACGGCCCGAGCAGGGCGAAGAATTCGCCCGGCGCGATCTTCAGCGTGACGTCCTTGAGCACTTCGGTACTGCCGTAAGCAAGTCCGATGCCGCGGCATTCGACGGCAACTTTCTTCATGGCGCGTCCTTGATCGCCTGGCCCGGTGTCGAGCGCATTGAGGCGCGCTCGACCACGCGATGCGAGGCGTAGGTGCCGATGGCGACCAGCAGCACCGCCAGCACGCCGAGCGCGGCGCCGGGACCGCGGCCGGCGACCGATTGCATGTACAGATAGATGCCGTAGCTCATCGGCGCCTGCGACTCCTTGACCACCAGCAGAATCGTCGCCGACAGCTCGACCGCGGCAGTGATGAAGCTGGAGACGAAGCCGGCGAGGATGCCGCCGGCCATCAGCGGAATGACGATCCGCCGCACCGTACGCCAGCCACTGGCGCCGAGCATTTCGGCAGCCTCCTCGAGACTGACGTTGACCTGCTGCAGCGCCGCCACACACGAGCGCAGCGCGTAAGGCAGGCGGCGCACGGCGTAGGCGATCATGATCAGGATCCAGGTCTGGGTGACCGGCACGCCGCCGACCTCGAGGCCCTGGAACGTGCGCAGGAAACCGATGGCCAGCACGATGCCCGGCACGGCGATGGCGCTGCTGGCGATGAAGTCGAGCCACTGTCGCCCGGGGATCTTGGTGCGCAGAATCAGGTAGGCGATCGCCGTGCCGATGATCACGTCGATCAGCGCGGCCAGCCCGCAGTACAGCAGCGTGTTGTTGATCATGAAGCTGCTGTCGCCAAACACCGTTGCGTAGTGGCGCAGCGTGTAGGCGTCGGGCAGCGGCGAGAAGCTCCACACCTGCGCCAGCGACAGAATGGTCAGCCCGAGATGCGGCGACAGCACCACCAGCAGCACGATGACGATCGAGCTGTAGGCAAGCAACGATTCCCAGCGCGACAGCCGCCGCCGGGCCAGGCCGCCGGCGCCCTTCTGCACGGTGGTGAAGTCCTTGCCCTTCATGACCCGCACCGACAGCCAGAGCGCGGCGATCGAAAAGGCGATCATGATGACGCTGATCACGTAGCCCATCGGATCTTCCAGCCCCACCTGCGTGATGCGCAGATACGCCTGCGGCGCGAGCATGTTGGTTTGCCCGAGCACCAGCGGCGTGCCCAGATCGTCGAAGACCTTGATGAACACCAGCGCCGCGCCGGCCAGATAGCCGGGCAAGGCGAGCGGGAACACCACGCGCCAGAACAGGCGCCAGCCGCGACAGCCGAGGTTCAGCGCCGCTTCCTCCATCGCGCTGTCGATGTTTCGCAGCGCGACCAGCAGGTTCATCAGGATGAACGGAAAGTAGTGCAGGCTCTCGACGAAGATCACGCCGTTCAATCCCTGCATGAAGGGGATCGTGAAGCCGAGGTACTCGTCGAGCAGCAGGTTGACGCTGCCCGAACGGCCGAAGATCAGCGTCATCGCCACCGCGCCGACGAACGGCGGCATGATCAGCGGCAGCACGCCGAGGGTCTGGATCAGTGCGGCGCCGCGGAACTCGAAGCGCACGGTGATGTAGGCCAGCGGCACCGCGATGAACGAGGCGATCGCCACGCTGACCAGCGCCACGTACAGCGAATTGCCGAACGACTCGCGCATCAGCGAAGTCGTGAAGAAGGTCGAGAAATGCCCGAGCGTGAAGCTGCCGTCGACCTCGGCGAACGCGGTGACGAACACGCTGCCGACGGGCACCAGCAGGAACGCGGCCAGGAAGGCGGTGATGCCGGCGGCCACCAGCAGCGAGGCCGGCGATGCGCCCCAGGCGCGACGCAGGCGGGCCAGCGCGCCGCCGGAGGCCGGCGCAGTCGCGGCGCTGCTCATCGCTGCGGACGCCTCACCGGGCCGGCAACGGCGGTTCGTCGGTCAGGCACGGCGAAACAAGGCGCACCTCGCGGTCCAGCGGCGCCGGCAGGTGGCGAGAATGCTTGTCCTCGCCTTACTTGATCGCCGCGGCGGCCTGTCGCGCCATTTCGGCAGCCTTGTCGTAATTGGCGCGAGCCTTGCTGTTCCAGGACTCTTCCAGGCCGGTGATCCGTTTGGCCACTGCCACTTCCTTCTTGTTGGAGGCGAAGAGCTTCTGGAAGTCGGCCTGGTCGGCGATCTGCGCCGACACGGCCGGCGTG
>JBFINI010000372.1:0-3702 GCA_041611275.1 Burkholderiaceae bacterium | reverse complement strand
GCGGTTGATCTCCTCGGGCAGGGCCAGCGGTTTGGCGTCGCTGCGCTTCTCGGCGACGACGAAGTTGAACACGTACGCCGGCTCCTGGCCCATGCGCAGGTCGCTGATCAGCACCTGCGACCCTTCCCGCGACAGCGTGTAGAAACCGCGGCTGAACCAGGCGATCCGTTCGACGAACCAGTTGCCGCGCAGTTCTTCGCGCAGCGGCGTGCCGCGGTCGAAGCGGTCGAAATCGACGCGCGGCGAGGTGTCGAGCAGCGAGGTGAAGCCTTCGTAGTGGTAATCAGGCGTCATGGCCACCACGCGCCACAGCAGCGTGTTGAACGGCGACGGCGTGACCAGCACCTGTGCCGCGTCGATGCCCTGCGCGCGCAGCGATGCCTGCGCCGTCGCTGTCGCCTGCTGCTGCGCCAGAACGCTCCAGCCGACGTAAGCGGTGCTGAGCGCGAGGCCGGCAAGATTGGCGCGCAGCGCGCGCGGAGCGCTGCGGATCGCGAGCGCCGCGAGCACGCCGAGCACGAGCGGCAGCGTGTACAGCGGGTCGATGATGAACAGGCTGCCGACGCCGAGCGGTCGGTCGGAAAAAGGCAGCAGCAGTTGCGTACCGTAAACGGTCATCGCGTCGAGCAGCGGATGCGTGACCAGCACGGCCCACACCGCGAGCCACCAGCGACGCAAGCGGTCCAGTTCGCCGTGCAGGCGGGCGATCAGCCAGGCGATCAGCGGCGCGGCGAGCGTCAGCCAGAACAGCGCATGCGTCTCGGCGCGGTGATAGGTCATGTTGCGAACCGGATCGCCGAAGTCGACCAGCGCGTCGAGATCCGGCAGCGTGCCGCACACACCGCCCCACAGCGCCGCCTTCCACACCGCCGTGCGCCGGCCCATCACGGCGACACTGACCGCGCTACCCAGGGCGAACTGCGAGAGCGAATCCATCAGGGGAGTGATCGAAGGCAACGACCGGCGGCCGACCTGAGCATCGACACCGCACCGGCCGGAAAGTTGCGCCGCCTCCCACTGTCGACAGCCTGCTGCCTCCGGCGCAACCCACATCCGCGGCGGCGAAGGGCGCGGATGATGCTCACGCGGGTGGCGCCCATCGCAGGTCCGGATCGAGCGGATAAATGGGCCGCGGCACGTCGTGGAAAGGCACGCGCGAGAGCACCGGTGTGGTCAGTCCCGGCGCGTCGACTTCGACGATCTGCTCATCGGCGAAATGCAGGTCGAAGGCGGCGCGAAAGTGGCCACGCGATTTGACGATGACACTGCGCGCGGCGGCGATGTCCAGGCCGAGTTCCTCGAACATCGCCGTGTCCTTGCACTGCTGGCGCACGCTGACCACCACCACGCGCACGCCGCCCACGCGCAGGCGCTGCTGAAGGAGGCCGGCTGGGCCAACGGTTTCCGCATCGTCCTGACCGCGACCTCCGACCGGTACCCGAACGATTCGTCGGTGGCGCAGAGCGTGGGGCAGATGTGGAGCAAGCTCGGGCTGAAGGTCGAGGTCGAGACCTTGCCCGGTGCCGTGTTCTTCTCGCGCGCCAGCAAGCAGGAGTTTTCCGCCTTCGCCGCGCAGTACGGCGCCGAAGACGGCATCAACAGCACGCGGGCGCTGGTGGCCAGCTTCAACCGCGACAAGGGCTACGGCACCGCCAGCCGCGTGTGCTATTCGAACCCGCTGGTCGATGCGCTGGTCGACGAGACGCTGCGCGAGATGGACGACGAAGCACGGCAGGAAAAGGCCGCGCGCGCAGTCAACGCGGCGATGAGCGACCAGGCGGTGATCCCGCTGTTTTTCCCGATGCACGAGTTCGCGGCGAAGAAATCGCTGGTCATCACGCCGCGGCCGCAGCGGCGCTTCAACGCGCTGATGATCCGGCCGGCGAAGTGGCGGCGGCGCCGACCCGCCTGGGTGCGTTCGTCGTCAGCGCTGGCGGGCAATCGCCTCGTCCAGCAGCGGCAGCACCAGCGCCCGCGCATCGACCCGCGCTTTGATGCGGGCCAGCGTCAGGAACGAGCCGACCAGCTTGCGGTGCAGGAACATCGTCCGCGGCGGCGGCGTGCGCAGCAATCCCTGGCGCAGGCCGAGGTCGAAGCCGAGGTCGCGCGCCCGTGACGGTAGGTCGGAGGCGCCGAAGTCGTAGCGGCCTTGATGCTGCAGCGGTTCGCACACGGTCATGATCACGTCGACCGCGGCCTTGACCATCGCCGGCGGATCGTTCGCGGCGACATAACCGATCGCCACTGCGTGGCGGGCCACTTCTGCGGGGTCGCCTTCGATCACCGCGCGGGTGATGCGCGCGTAGTCGGCGATGAACGCCGCGTCGAAGCGGATGGTCGCGCCGAAATCGAGCAGCACCAGCTTGCCGGTGACCGGCTGCCAGAGGTAGTTGGCGAAGTTGGGGTCGGTCTGCATCAGGCCGAACTCGAAAAGTTCGCGGAACAGCAGCCGTTCGAGCAGCGTGCCGACCGCGTCGCGCGTGTTTTGTGCCACGCCCACTTCGGCCAGCGCCTCCAGCGGCTCGCCGTCGACGAAATCCATCGCCAGGATTCGCGTGGTCGTGAGATCCGGATGCGCGCGCGGCACCAGCAGCCGCGGCTCGTCGGCCACCTGCCGGGCGTAGTTTTCGAGGTGCGCCACCTCGGCCAGATAGTCGGCCTCCTGGCCGAGCTGCCGCGCGGCCTCGGCGGCAATGGCCTTCACGTCGACCTCGTGCGGCAGCAGCTTCAGGGTCTGCAGCAGCACGGCGAGGTTGTCGACATCGCTCTTGATCGAGCGGGCCACGCCCGGATACTGGATCTTCAGCGCTAGATCGCGACCGTCGACTGCGCGCGCGCGGTGCACCTGGCCGATCGACGCGGCGGCGATCGGTTCGAAGTCGAAATGCTCGAAGCGGCTTTCCCAGCCCTTGCCGTATTCGCGGCCGAGCACGCGGCGCAATTGCGCCAGCGGCATGGGCGCGGCCTGCGAACGCAGGATTTCGAGTGCCTGCGCAAACTCGGGCGGCAGCAGGTCGGCGCCCTGCAACGACATCATCTGCCCGAGCTTCATCGCGCCGCCACGCAGGCGGGCCAGCCGCGCCGCGAGGCGGCGCGCGTTGTCGGCGGACAGGAAGGCGCTGGCGGCTTCGCTACCAGCGGGCGGCGGGCCCGCAGTCAGGCGGCGAACGCCCTCGGCCACGCCACCAAGCGCGAGTTCACCCGCCGCCAGCGCGACGCTGACGAGGCGGCCCAGGCGGGTCTGCGGCACGCGGGCCGGCTCAGCAGTCCGTGACGCGGAGCCGCGCTTGCGAGGAGGTTGTGTAGCCGTGGCCGGGTTGTCCGTTGCAGGGTCGAGGAAGGGCGCGCTGATTATCGGGGCAGTTGGCGCGTTACCGAAGCAACGACGGCGCCGCCTTCGCGCTTCGCCGCCGCCGCTAAAGTAGTGCGATGCAGATTATCTACAGCGACCGCCACCGCGCGCACCAGGGCAGGGTCGAACACTTTCACGGCACGGCGGTGCCGTGCTTCGAGAAGCCGGAAAGGGCCGAGATGGTGCTCGCCGCACTGACTGCCGCCGGCCTTGGCCCGGTCAGCGGATCCGAGTCGTTTCCGCTGGCGGCGATCGAGCGCGTGCACGCGCCGCGTTATCTGCGCTTTCTTAAGCGAGCGTGGCAGCGCTGGCACGAACTCGGCCACGATGGCGACGCGATCCCCGACGTG
>JBFINI010000371.1:0-3706 GCA_041611275.1 Burkholderiaceae bacterium | reverse complement strand
GAAAAGGCGCAGGCTGACCGCCTGGCGCAGGCCCAGACCGTGGGCGAAAAGCTCAACGGGCTCACCTGCTCAATCGCGATGAAGGCAGGTGTCGACGGCCGGTTATTCGGCTCGGTCACCAATTTCGACATCGCCGAGGCGCTGCGCAAGCAGGGCTTCGATGTGGCGCGAGGATTGATCCGCATGCCGGAAGGTCCGCTGAAGGCGGTCGGTGAGCATCACGTCATGGTGGCGCTGCACAGCGACGTCGTTGCGGAAATCACGGTGTCGGTGGTCGCCGAGCAAGGCTGAACCGGGACCTGGGCAGGGCGCGGCGGCGCCGCGTGCCGCCGCTCTGCGCAAGCTTGTAAACTGCATCGGCATTGCTGGAGTGTCGATGAATTCGCCCGTCGCGGATCCGCAGTTCGTCTCCGTCCGCACACCCCCGAACTCGATTGAAGCCGAACAGTCGGTGCTGGGCGGGCTGTTGCTCGATAACTCCGCCTGGGACCGCATCGCCGACATGGTGTCGTCGGGGGATTTTTATCGCCACGATCATCGGCTGATCTTCCAGTCGATCGCCAAGCTGATGGACCAGTCGCGGCCGGCCGACGTGGTTACTGTCTTCGAGTCGCTGCAAAGCGCTGGCAAGGCCGAGGAGGCCGGCGGGCTTGCCTACCTGAACGCGCTGGCGCAGAACACGCCGTCGGCGGCCAACATCCGTCGTTACGCTGAGATCGTTCGCGATCGCGCGGTGCTGCGCCGGCTGGTGTCGGTCGGCGATGAAATCGCCACCACGGCGCTCAATCCGCAAGGCCGGGAAACCAAGACGATCCTCGACGAGGCGGAGTCCAAGGTCTTTCGCATCGCCGAGGAAGGCGCGCGCGGTCGGCAGGGTTTCGTCGAGATCGAGCCGCTGCTGACCCGTGTGGTGGAGCGGATCAACGAATTGTTCGAGCGCGCCGGCCCTTCGGACGTGACCGGCGTGCCGACCGGATTCGTCGATGTCGATCGCATGACCTCGGGCCTGCAGCCGGGTGATCTGATCATCGTTGCCGGCCGTCCGTCGATGGGCAAGACGGCGTTTGCGCTGAACATGGGCGAGCATGTGGCCATCGATCAGGGCCTGCCGGTGGCGGTGTTCTCGATGGAAATGGGCGCGCAGCAGTTGGCGCTGCGCATGTTGAGTTCGGTCGGCCGCATCAACCAGCAGCGGCTGCGCACCGGCAGGCTGGAAAATGACGACTGGCCGAAGCTGTCGGAAACCATCCGAAAGATGCAGGACGCGCCGCTGTACATCGACGAGACGCCCGCGCTGAATTCGCTCGAACTGCGTGCTCGCGCACGCCGATTGGCGCGCACCTGCGGCAAGCTGGGGCTGATCATCATCGACTACCTGCAACTGATGTCGGCCGCCGGCTTCGGCGAAAACCGGGCCACTGAAATCTCCGAGATTTCGCGGTCGCTAAAGGCGCTGGCCAAGGAGCTTCAGGTCCCGGTCGTCGCCCTGTCGCAGCTAAACCGGACGGTGGAGACCCGCACCGACAAGCGACCGGTGATGTCCGACCTGCGCGAGTCCGGGGCGATTGAGCAGGACGCGGACGTGATCTTCGCCTTGTATCGCGAGGAGTTCTACAACCCCGATACGCCAGAAAAGGGCGTGGCCGAAGTGCTGATCCTTAAACAGCGAAATGGCCCCACCGGGCGCATTAATCTGCGCTTCGCTGGCGAGAACACGCGATTCGACAATCTGGCGCAGTCGCGCTCGGCGCCGTATTGACGAACGCGGAGACTGCAGATCTTGCCTGTGCATTTCGTGCCGGAGCGTCGCGAGGGCGCCAGTCGTTGGCGCGGCTGGCTGCGTCGGCTAAGGCCGCGCGGAACACCGCTGTTTGTGCTGCTCGATCGCCATGCGGGCTTATGCATCGAATCGCTGCGTGCGCTGGTGCAACTGCTTGGCGATTTGTCCGACCCCGACCGGCGCGTGCGGGAAATTGAAACCCTCGAGAAGCGCGCGGATGCGGTGGTCGACGAATTCAGCGCCGCGTTGCGGCCGGCCTGGATGCCGCCATTTCCGGCGCCGCTGCTGCTGGCGCTGGCCAACGAACTCGACGACATCGTCGATCTGACCGAGGACGCTGCGCAGTCGGTGCATCTGTATCACCTGACGCACGCCACGCCGGAGGCGATCAAGCTGGCCGAGCTTGCATTGCGCAGCATGGAAAAGCTGCAACAGGCCCTGCGTGACCTCGCGCAGCCAGAGAAAACGCGCGCGGTCGCGGCGTTATGCGGCGAGATCGACGATTTCGAGTCGCAGGCTGATCACGTGATGCGCGCGGCGATGGCGCGCCTGTTTCGAGATGAGCCCGATGCGCGCGAACTGGTCAAGTTCAAGGCCGTCTATGAAGTGCTCGAGACGTTGACCGACCGCTGCAAGGAGGCGGCGCACCGCATTGAATCACTGGTGTTGAAGTACGGCGGATGAGCGGCGTCCGGTGGTCTGGCTGGCACTGGCTTCGCCTCGGGGCTGGGGCCTGCAGGGCGGAAGCGGCAGCATGACCACTGCCCTGTGGATCATCGCCGTGCTGATGATCCTGACCGGAATCGTCGGCACGGTGCTGCCGGCGCTTCCCGGAGTGGTCTTCGTGTTCGCCGGCATCGTGCTAGCCGCATGGATCGACAGCTTCACGGTGATTTCGGCGTGGACCGTCGGTGTGCTGGCAGCGCTGACGTTGATCGGCTTTTTGGTCGACTACCTGGCGACGCTGTTCACGGCGCAGCGCGCTGGCGCGACCGTGCCCGGCCTGATCGGCGCCGCGGTCGGCACCGTGGCCGGGATCATGAGCGGCTTATGGGGATTGATCTTCATGCCGCTTGCCGGCGCGGCGATCGGCGAATACATCGCGCACCGCGACGCGCTGCGCGCAGGAAGAGTCGGCTTGGCTACCTGGATCGGCTTGCTGATCGGCGCGGTGCTGAAGCTTGCCATCGTCTTCACGATGGTCGGCATCTTCGTCGTCGCGCTGCTGTTCTAGGCAAAGCGACAGGCCGGCAGGAGAAGTCTCCCCTTGGCCGTCACAGCACTTCGCCCGCGTGATCGGCCAGACGCGAGCGCTCGCCGCGCTGCAGCGTCACGTGTCCCGAGTGCTGCCAGCCCTTGAAGCGGTCGACGACGAAGGTCAGTCCCGAACTGCCTTCGGTGAGATAAGGCGTGTCGATCTGCGCGATATTGCCCAAGCACACCACCTTGGTGCCGGGACCAGCGCGGGTGATCAGGGTCTTCATCTGCTTCGGCGTCAGGTTCTGGCACTCGTCGATGATCAGGTACTTGGCCAGGAAGGTGCGGCCGCGCATGAAGTTCAGCGACTTGGTGCGGATGCGCGAACGGATCAGGTCGATCGTTGCCGCACGGCCCCATTCGCCAGCGGCATCGTCGCCGCGGGTCAGCACTTCGAGGTTGTCCTCGAGCGCGCCCATCCAAGGCGCCATCTTTTCCTCTTCGGTGCCGGGCAGGAAGCCGATATCCTCGCCGACCGGCACCGTGGCGCGGGTGACGATGATCTCGGCGTAGCGCTTGGTCTCCAGGGTCTGCGCCAGCCCGGCGGCCAGCGCCAGCAGTGTCTTGCCGGTGCCGGCCTGGCCAATCAGCGTGACGAAGTCGCAGTCCGGGTCCAGCAGCAGGTTCAGTGCGAAGCACTGCTCGCGGTTGCGCGCGGTGATGCCCCAT
>JBFINI010000370.1:0-3708 GCA_041611275.1 Burkholderiaceae bacterium | reverse complement strand
TGGTCGACAAGGCCAAGGTCACCAAGACCGACATCGTCGCCGACAACGGCGTCATTCACGTCATCGACAGCGTCGTGATGCCCAGGTAAGTCGAAGCTTGTCGACGCGGGGGGCGCCACCGGCAGCGGGGCGCCCCTTTCTCTTTGCATCTCCCGCGCATGCGCATACCGCGTGGCGCGGCACGCGCGGCGACCCGGTCAACGCGTGAGCCAGCGATCGTGCGCGGCCATGCCGACCAGCATCGCCACCACGAAGCCCAGCGCCGCGGCCGAACCCGCACTGGCTGCGACCAGCACCGGCCCGGGGCAGAAGCCCGCAGTGCCCCACCCGATGCCGAAGATCGCGCCGCCCAAGAGCAGGCGTCGGTCGATCAGCGTGGCGGTGGGCATCTCGATGACCACGCCGGTCCAGGACCGTGTCCGGCGCCGCGCGCGCGCGAAGGCCACCGCGCCGACGGCGATCGCGCCGGCCATGACCAGGCCCAGGCTCGGGTCCCAGGCGCCGAAGAGATCCAGGAAGCCCTTCACCTTGACGGGATTGGTCATGCCGCTGGCGATCAGCCCGATGCCGAACACCAGGCCGCTCAGGAGGGCAAGCACCGCGCTCATGCCGGTGCCCTCATCCGATCCAGTGGCGCAGCACGAACACGGTCGCGGCACCGGCTGCCATGAAGGCCAGCACGTTGGCCAGTGAACGCGGCGAAAAGCGGCTGAGGCCGCACACGCCGTGGCCGCTGGTGCAGCCGTTGCCCATGCGCACGCCGAAGCCGACCAGCAGGCCGGCGGCGATGACGGCAGGCCAGCCGACGTCGACCTGCATGCTCGGCAGCGGCGCGATCAGGCGCCACAGCCAGGGCGCCAGCAGCAGCCCGACGATGAACAGCAGCCGGGTCCGCTCCGGCACCAGGCTGCGGCGCGCAAGCAGCGCACGCCATGGGCTGGCGACGATGCCCGCGATGCCGGCGACACGACCGTTGCCGAGGATGTAGACCGCGCTCGCCAGCCCGATCAACAGCCCGCCGATCAATGCCGCGACGGGGGTGAACGCATTCCAGTCGATCGTCATTCGAGTCTCCTTGGCGTCCAATGTACGCGGGGCCGCCGACCCCGGTCCCGACCGGGACGCGGCAGGGTTATCCCCAAGCATTCGTACTTCAGTAACTGCTAATATTCGGTGCGATGAATATTTGGTTCACGCAGGAGATCCGGTGCAAGTGCCGAGTACCCCATCGGGACGCCTGATCAAGGCGCCGGAGAACTTCCTCGACGCGGACGGTGTGCGCGAGGTCTTTGTGCAGGCGCGCAAGGGCCGGCGCGACTTCATCCGCAATGCCTTCGCGGCAGCCGGTGCGGCCGCCGCGGCGCCGCTGGCGATGGCCACCGGCAACCCGCTGCCTCCCAGCGGCGGCGACCCCAACATCCTCGAGCTGCCCGAGCACAGCCGCGGCCTGGGCCAGCCGGTCGTCACCGATGGCTATGGCAACCCGTCCAAGTACGAGGCCAATGTGCAGCGCCGCCACAGCCCGGGGCTGACGCAGACGAGGCAGGCTTCGGTGTCGTTCGCGCCGCTGCAGTCGCTGTTCGGCATCGTCACGCCGAGCGGCCTGCACTTCGAGCGCCATCACCAGGGCTGGTGGGACATCGATCCGTCCAAGCACCGCCTGATGCTCAACGGCTCGGACGACAAGCTGATGCGCCAGCCGATGGTCTTTACGATGGACGAGCTGATGCGCCTGCCGTCGGTGAGCCGTTTCCACTTCATCGAGTGCGGCGCCAACACCGGCATGGAATGGGGCAACGTGGCGGTGCCGACCTGCCAGTACAGCCACGGCATGATCAGCTGCAGCGAGTTCACCGGCGTGCCGCTGAAGATCCTGCTCGACATGGCGGGTGTCGACTACAAGCGCGGCCGCTACGTGCTCGCCGAAGGTGCCGACGGTTCGTCGATGACGCGCACCGTGCCGATGGAGCTCGTCGAGAGCGGCGAGGTCATCGTCGCCTATGGCCAGAACGGCGAAATGCTGCGCCCCGAGAACGGCTACCCGCTGCGCCTGGTGGTGCCCGGCGTGCAAGGCGTCAGCTGGGTCAAGTACCTGCGCCGCATCGAGGTCGGCGACCAGCCCTACGGCAGCAAGGACGAGTCGCTGCACTACGTCGACCTGATGCCGGGCGGCCTGCACCGCCAGTACACCAGCCTGCAGGAATGCAAGAGCGTGGTGACCACGCCGTCGGGCGGCCAGGTGCTGCTCGACAAGGGCTTCTACAACATCAGCGGCCTGGCCTGGTCGGGCCGCGGCAAGGTCAAGCGGGTCGACGTGTCGGTCGACGGCGGGCGCAACTGGCGCAGCGCGCGGCTCGAGGGGCCGGTGCTGCCCAAGTGCCTGACCCGCTTCAACATCGACTGGGTCTGGGACGGCAAGGCCGCCCTGGTGCAGAGCCGCGCCATCGACGACACCGGCTACGTGCAGCCGACCTACAAGCAGCTGCGCGCCGTGCGCGGCTCGCGCTCGATCTATCACAACAACGCGATCCAGACCTGGCTGGTCGAGGACAGCGGCGAGGTCAAGAATGTTCAGCTGTCGTGAGCTGACGCTCGCGCTCGGGCTGCTGGCGGCCGGGGCGGCGGTGGCGCAATCCAGCGCCTATCCGAATGTCGGCCGCGCGGCCAGCGCCAAGGAGATCGCTGCCTGGGACATCGACGTGCGACCCGACTTCAAGGGCTTGCCCGCAGGCTCGGGCAGCGTGGCCAAGGGCATGCAGGTGTGGGAGTCGAAGTGCGCGTCCTGCCATGGCGTCTTCGGCGAGAGCAATCAGTACTTCGCGCCGATCGTCGGCGGCACGACGCCCGAGGACATCAAGAGCGGCCGCGTCGCGCGACTGAACGACGCCGCCTACCCCGGCCGCACGACGATGATGAAGCTGTCGACGCTGTCGACGCTGTGGGACTACATCAACCGCGCGATGCCGTGGACGCAACCCAAGTCGCTGTCCACCGAAGAGGTCTACGCGGTCACCGCCTACATCCTCAACATGGCAGGCGTGCTGCCCGACGACTTCAGCCTGTCGGACAAGAACATCGCCCAGGTGCAGCAGCGCCTGCCCAATCGTCATGGCACCACCACCCGGCACGCCTTGTGGCCGGGCGCGGTGCAGCCCGGGCAGAAGCCCGACGTGACCGCGGTGGCCTGCATGAAGAATTGCGCCGCAGAGGTGACGCTGGCGTCGTACCTGCCCGACTTCGCGCGCGATGCGCACGGCAACCTGGCCGAGCAGAATCGCGCGGTCGGCGCACAAAAGGGTGCCGAGACGGTCAAGCCGGCGGCGGCGGCGGCGAGCGCGGTGGCGACGGCCGCCGTTGCCGCGTCACCCAAGGCCGCGGTCGCCGGAACTTCCGCCACCGCGGTCGCTCTGACTCGCCAGTACGCGTGCGTGGCTTGCCACGGCATCGACGACAAGCTGATCGGGCCCAGTTTCCGGGAGGTGGCGAACAAGCACGCCGCGCGTGCCGATGCCGTCGATTACCTCGCGGGCAGGATCAAGGCCGGCGGTGCCGGCGTGTGGGGCACGGTGCCGATGCCGCCGCAGGCGCTCAGCGAAGCCGACGCACGAGTCATTGCGCAATGGCTGGCCGAGGGAGTGAAGAAGTAGGCCGCGAGGCCGCGCTACGCCAAGGGGTTCGGGGATGCCCTCTCCCGTGCTTCTGGATTGT
>JBFINI010000369.1:0-3709 GCA_041611275.1 Burkholderiaceae bacterium | reverse complement strand
G
Source organism: Burkholderiaceae bacterium (assembly GCA_041611275.1). GTDB lineage: Bacteria > Pseudomonadota > Gammaproteobacteria > Burkholderiales > Burkholderiaceae_F > JADJWR01. The sequence continues at coordinate 3,708 of JBFINI010000369.1, read as the reverse complement.
TTGTGGTGACGATCGACGTCGACTTCGACGGCGCGGTGTACTGGAACGGCGAGATTGTCCCGAGCCGCGCCTTGCTCGAAGAACGGCTGACGCAGGCAGCGCAACAGCCGGTCCAGCCCGAAGTCCATTTGCGGCCGAACAAACTCGCCGAGTACAAGGATGTCGCCGCGGTGATGGCGTCGGCCCAGCGGCTCGGGGTCACTAAACTCGGCCTGGTCGGCAACGAACAGTTCGTCAGGTAACGCTGTCTGAGCTGCATTGCCGCCGTAGTTTCGAGCTCGGCGCACCAACGATGTGGCGGCTAGCGATGGCGGAGCGCCGAAGGCCGAGGGTCGCTTCGCACCATTGCCGGTGATCCCGGCAGAAAAATTTCGGGCGCGCAACGGCCCACCGAGCCGCAAGCGCCTATCGGAGTCTCCACCGATGACTTTCCCCATCCGCAAGAAGGTTCGCCTGGCAGCAGTCACGGCGGCCGTCGTGTCCGCTCTTGGGCTGGCGATTGATCCCGCCGGCAATTTTTCTTGGAGTGCGGCCCATGCCCAGGAGGCGGTGCGCGCCGAAATCGGCAAGCCGTTGCAGGCAGCACGCGACCTGATCAAGGCACGCAAGTACAACGATGCACTGGCCAAGCTGCGCGAGGCCGAGGAAGTGCCCAAGCGCACGGCGTACGAGAATTTCCTGATCGAGCAGATGCGCGCGTCGGCCGCGGTGGCCGGCGGCAACAACAGCGAAGCCATCAGCGCGCTGCAGGCGCTGATCAACTCCGGGCGGCTGTCTGATGCCGAGCAGGGCCGGTACGCGACCACCCTGGCCGGGCTGTATTACCGCGGGCGTGACTACAAAAGCGCGGCCAATTGGGCGCAGCGCGCGTTGAAGTCGAATCCCGGAGATTCAGCCACCCGCACGCTATTGATCCAGTCCTATTACCTCGCGGGCGACCTGGCCGCAGCCAGCAAGGAGGCGCAGGCTGACGTTCAAGCCGCTGAACGCGCCGGACGAACGCCGGACGAAGACAAGCTGCAGTTGCTCGCCAACATCGCCGGCCGAGGCAACGGAGACCGCTCGGCCTATATCTCGGCGCTTGAGCGGCTGGTCACCCATTACCCGAAGCGCGAATACTGGGCCGACCTGCTGCTGCGCATCCAGTCGAAGCCGGGGTTCTCGAACCGGCTGAGCCTCGAGGTCTATCGGCTGCGTGCCGCCACCAAAACGCTGGAATCAGCGGCCGACTACATGGAGTACGCGCAACTTGCCCTGCAGCAAGGCCAGGCCGTTGAGGCCAAGAAGCTGCTCGACGAAGGATTCGCCAACGGCAAGCTGGGCAAGGGCGACGACGCCGAGCGGCAGAAGCGCCTGCTGGCGCTGGCCGCGCAACGCGCCGGCAGCGCCGCCGAGGATCTGGCGGCTGCCGAAGTCGAAGCGAAGAACGAGAAGAGCGGTGATGCGCTGGTTCGAATCGGCTTGGCCCTTTCGGCGATGGGCCAATACGACAAAGGCATCGGGCTGATCCAGCAGGGCGTCAAGAAGGGCAACCTGCGGCAGCCGCAGGAGGCCAACTTGCATCTGGGCATCGCCCAGCACCGCGCCGGTCAGAAGCAGAAGGCGGCGCAGACGCTCAAGGCGGTCGGCGGCACGGATGGGACGGCCGACCTGGCACGGTTGTGGATGCGGGTGCCGTAGCGTTGCCGCGCCGACGCATAGCGTTTCGTCAGCCTTCGACTAATTGCCACCTTGACTCCGCCTAGCAGCGTTCCCTGCAGTTTGCCTCGCAGAATCTGGGCGATTTGAGCCTCGAGCAGAAAATCGGCTCACGGCCTTGCGGCCGTGAGCCGGAGTTTCAATCGCTTTTGCTGACCTTAGTAAAACTTGTAAGCGAGACGGGCCCAGAAAGTACGACCACGAGGATCGGTAAAGCGCGGATCGTAGCCCCTCTGGAAGGTTGTGACCTGAACCGTCAGCGGCGGGTCCTCATCGAGGATGTTCTTAATGCCAGCGGTAAGCGTAAGGTTCTTGACCCCGGTCCAAGTGGCGGACGCGTCGAACGTCGAGTAGCTACCGACGTCGAACTGCGGATCCTGGTCCGTGTAGCCGCTCTTGTAGCGGTTGGCCAGGGCGGCGCTCCACGGGCCCATGCGCCAGGTGGCGGTCAGCACGTGCTGCCAACGGAAGACCGGTGCCGTATCGGCGTAGCGGCCGGCGTTCTGGATGAATTCGCCGCCGACTTCGCGCTGGTACTCGAACTTGTCGACATACGTGCCGTCAAGCGCCAAACCGAAGGTGCCATACGGGCCGGTTGGGAAGCGCAGGGTTGCGGACAGGTCCACGCCGTTGGTGTTCAGCTTGCCGAGGTTTTCGTTCGGCGTGTCGATGTAGGCGATCGGGTCGAACGCGGGGAAGTTCAGGCAGGTATCGATATTGCCGCGCTCGGCTGCGGAAAGCTGGCCGCAGCGGACGAAGCGGCCCGCGTACTTCGTCGGATCGCCGAAGATCGCCTGCTCCTGCAACGCGCTGATCTGGTTGCTGAGCTTGATCCACCAGAAATCCACACCGATGCTCACCATGCGTACAGGCTCGAGCACGAAGCCAAAGGTGTAGGTCTTCGACTTCTCCGGCTGCAGTGCGCTCGCCCCCAAACCGATCGAGGCCGGGCCACTCTGGCGCTGCCGAACCTGCTGGCCGCAGACCACGCCGGCCGAGGCACCGGGAACCGCCACCCCGCCGGGACACAGCAGCGGATCGTCGTAGTTGTCGCTGGTGAAGGTCAGCGAAAACGGCTGGAAGATCTCGTAAAGGGTCGGCGCCCGAAAACCCTTGTTGAACGAGCCGCGCACCAGCACCTGCTGCGTCGGCTGGTAGCGTAGCGACACTTTCGGGTTGGTGGTGTTGCCGAAGTCGCTGTACTTGTCGTAGCGACCGGCGAGCGTCATGTCGAGGTTCTTCAGGATCGGGATCGAGAACTCGGTGAAGAACGCGGTGACGTCGCGCTTGCCGGAGACGTCGCTGTCCGGGTCGATGCCGAGGCTGTTGACCAGAACGGCATTGATATCGGTGGCGACGAAGTCGTACTTCTCTTCCCGATACTCGCCGCCCAGCGCCATCGCCAGCGGTCCCGCGGGAAGCTGCCAGATGTCCTTCGTCACGCGGGCATCGACGAACTTGACGTCGCCCGTGGCCGTGACGGTATTGGCATCGACCTGCGCCGCATCGAATACGGCCGCGTCGGCCGCGCTCTGGTCGCCAAACGGATTGACCAGTCCGTTGATCAGCCCCTGCTGGATGACATCGCTATTCATATAGCCGCGGCGAACGAACTCCTTGTTCTTGGTCTTCGCCTTGCCGACCGCCGCCCGGTAGTCCCAGCCGGAAGCAAAGCCCTGCAGTTCGACCAGCATGCGCTCGTACGTGCCCTCAGACTCGCTCGTGCGCTTGCCGCCGGGCACCTGGCGGAAGTTGACGATGCCGCCCGAGCCGAAGGTCGGCACGTTGATGACCGTGGCTCCGGCCGGGAATCGCGGGTGCGTGGCCGGCATGAAGTAGTTGTTCGGTGTCGGCGCCACGCGCTGCAGGGTGTTCGTTTCGGCGCGCAGGTATTCGCCCAGCAGGGTGTTGCTGTCATTCAGCTTGAATTGCCCCCGCAAGAGGCCGGTGAGCTGTTCGTTCTCGGGAACGATGTCGATGTCCGAGACGAAGTCGTAACGGCATGACGTG
>JBFINI010000368.1:0-3712 GCA_041611275.1 Burkholderiaceae bacterium | reverse complement strand
GGCGCGGCAATCGCTCGCCGTGGCCGAGTCGCTGTTGCAGGAGATCCTCGCCCAGCCGTTCACCGCCAATGATCTTGACGGCGGTCCAAATGCCATCGGCCCCGAGGCCGGCGAAACGCGCGGCTCGGCAACGTCGCCGCCGGTGAAGGGCTTCTGGTCACGGTGACGGTCACCGCACCCGGCGGTTCGTCGTTCTCGCTGAGCAGCTTTCGCGCGCGGGTAGCGCCATGAGTTCCGCCAAGCTCACGCTGCAACGCGGTGTCACGCTGGTCGAGCTGATCATCGTGATGCTGATCCTGGCGGTGATCGGCAGCTCGGCGGCTGTTTTCCTCGCCAATCCGGTCAACGCCTACTTCGACACCGCGCGGCGCGCGCAGCTGACCGACGCTGCCGACACGGCCACGCGCCGCATGCTACGAGAACTGCAGGGCGCGCTGCCGAATTCGGCGCGGATCACTGCGACGGGCAGCAACGTGTTCATCGAGTTCGTGCCGATCGACGACGCCGGCCGCTACCGATCCGCGACTTCCGGCGGCAACGAACCAACCGGCACCGATCCGCTCGATGTCAACGACGCCAGCGACACCAGCTTCCAGGTGCTCGGCAGCCCGGTCACCGTTCCGCCGCCAGCCGGCGGCGTGAGCGCGCAACTGGTGGTCTTCAACATCGGCGCCGGTGCCTTCGACGTCTACGCCGGCGGCAACCGGAGGACGGTGAGCACTGCGCCGGGCGCGACACAGACGATCAGTTTTGCCGGCACCGGCAGCGCGCTCGGCGCCGATTCGCCCGACCGCCGTTTCTTCCTCGTCCGCACGCCGGTGACCTTCGCCTGCCTGCCGGCGGCGGGCGGCGGCGGTCGCGTCGAGCGGATCAGCGGCTATCCACTGCAGGCGGTGCAACCGTCGGATGTGAACGCCGCGCCGCTGGCCACCGCGACGCGCCGGGTGCTGGTCGACAAGGTCAGCAGCTGCAGTTTCGAGCTGACGGCGGCCATGGCCAACAGCAATGCGGTCGCGCTGAAAGTGCAGCTCACCGACAAGGGCGAAACGGTGACGCTGCTCACGCAGGCGCATCTGCCGAACACGCCATGAGCACGCGGCTACAGGTTCAACTTCCAGCGACGCCGCACAACCGAGCAGGCGGCTTCGCGCTGGTGGCTGCCATCTTCCTGCTGGTCGTCATCGCCGCGATGGGCGCCTTCGCGGTGAGCCTGAGCGCCAATGCGCACGCCACTGGCGCGGTCGCTGTGATGGGCGCGCGCGCGTACGAAGCGGCGCGCACGGGCATCGAGTGGGCGGCTTACCAGGTGCGCGACCCGAACGGCACGTTGGCCCCGGGCGCGACCAACCTGCCGGCCTGCTTCGCTTCGCCGACCACGCTGGCGCTGCCTTCCGCAATGGGCAGCTTCACCGTCCAGGTCAGCTGCACGCGGCATCCGGCCACCGGTGCCAGCCCGAACTATCACGAAGAAGGCGACAAGCGCAGCGCCTACTACGTCGTGACGTCCACGGCGTTCCTCGGTGCGGCCGGCAGCGCCGACCATGTCGAGCGCCGGCTCGAAGCGCGAATCGAAAAGTGCAAGGACGCCAATGCACCGACGCCGACCTATGTGTGCTGAGTCATCCTGCGCACAACCCGCCCGCCCATCTCCGTCCGGCGGCTGGTGTGGCCGGGTCCTGGCTCTGCTACTGGTGGTGGCTGCGCCGCCTGCCTTCAGCCAGATCACGACAGTCGGCACCAGTAGTCAGACCCAGAGTGGCAACGCCACCAGCGTCGTGCTGCCACGACCCTCGGGGACCTCTGCCGGCGACGTCGTCGTCGCGCACATTTCGCTGCGCGGCGGAACGACGCCGACGATCCAGTCGGTGCCTTCTGGCTGGACCCTTGCGAACCGAACCAACAACGGCACGGTGATGGCGCAGCTGGTCTACTGGCGGCTGGCGACCAGCAGCGAGCCGACCACTTACACCTGGACCTTCAGCCCGCAGGATCGCGCCGCAGGCATCGCCACAGCATTTCGCGGCGTGCTGGCAAGCAATCCCGTCGATGTCCTGTCCGCCAGCCCATCGACAGGCACGTCGTCATTCACCGCGCCATCGGTCACGACCACGGTTGCCAACACCATGCTGGTGGCGATGTTCAGCATTGATGACGGCAACTCCAACTTCACGCCGCCGGCCGGAATGACCGAACTGCACGACTTCGCCAGCGGCCCGCCGCATCACCTGGGCATCACGGCGATGATGGCGGCAGCACCGTTCGCTGGGCCCGGCGCGACCGGCAACCGTACGGCAACGCCCAATTCGACAGGCTCCGGGGTCGCAACCTTGCTCGCGCTGCGCCCCGATCCGAACGCGACGCCGCCGGTCGGCGGCTTCAATGCCTTCGAGACCAGCACGGCAGCCGGCGCGATCAGCGGCGTGATCAAGACCAAGATCGCCGGCGCGCCGTTCAGCCTCGCCATCGTCGCCCTCAATTCGACCCGCACTGCAATGCTCACAACTTTCACCAGCACTGTCACCGTCGAACTGCTCGACAGCGCGAACAACACCGGCGCGCTCGATTCGGCAAGCGGCTGTCGCAGCAGTTGGTCGACAATCATGACCGTCAGTCCCAATCCCTCGTTTGCCAGTGGAGACAACGGCCGCATCAACGTCACCTTCACGACAGCCAACGCCTGGCGCGACGTGCGCGTGCGCGTGACCTACACCAGCGGCAGCACGACCGTCATCGGCTGCTCGACCGACAACTTCGCGATCCGGCCGGCTAGCTTCGCCAGCGTGCAAGCGCTCGATGCCAACGACACAACCGCCGGGCTGGCGCGCGCGCTGAACAATTCGAACGCAACTAGCGGCGTCGTGCATCGCGCCGGCCGCGGGTTCTCCGTCCTTGGGCAGGCGGTCTCTAGCACCGGCGCGGGCACCGGCGGCTACAGCGGCACTCCGTCGCTGCTCGTCGCCAGTTGCGTGCAGCCGGTCGGTTGCGCGGCCGGCACCCTCACCTCCGCATTGACCGGCAGCGGCGGCGCAGTCACCGGCACCGCCGCCTACGCCGAGGCCGGCGTCATCACCGCCACCCTCGAGGACAGCGGTTTCGCTGCCGTCGACGCTGCCGATTCCTCACTGGCCGAACGAACGATCACGAGCGGCGCGGTGACGATCGGCCGCTTTGTGCCCGATGCCTACCAGCTGACCGTTTCAACCACGCCGCAGTTCGTCGCGCCGCTGTGCGCCGCCGGCCCGGCGCGGCAGGTGTTCAACTTCGTCGGCCAGCCGTTTTCGTTCGGCACGGTGCCGGTCGTGCTGGCCACGCCGCGCAACGCCGCCGGCGCGGCGCTGGCCAATGCGCGTCCGCGCTTCGCCGCCGCACACCTCACGTACCCCGTGTCTGCCGGCGGCGCACCGGTCGTGCTGACCGGCACCACGAGTGTGGTGAACATTGCGCACAGCGCCACGTCGCTGGTCACGTTCGACCCCGGCAGCTTCACGTTCACGCGCGGCACGACGCCGGTCGCGAGCTTCACGCCGACGCTTTCGATGATGGTGAACCTGGCCGACACGACGGAAAACGGCACCACCGGCAACAGCACGATCAACGCACTGGCGCCGCTCTCGATCAGCCCGATCGCCTTTGCCGCGGGTTCCAGCACCTTCCACTACGGCCGTGCGCAGCTGCGTCCCACATACGGCGACGTCCGGCGCGAGCTGTACGT
>JBFINI010000367.1:0-3727 GCA_041611275.1 Burkholderiaceae bacterium | reverse complement strand
GTGTTCGAGACGCTCGAGCAGTCGAAGCGTGAAGCGGGCGGCGGCCGGAACACCGCGCGGATCGAGCGGATCGCGGCTGCGGCCGGGGGAGGTGAGGACGAATTCGTTCATGGGCTGCGGGTCAGGCCGAAAGTTGGCGGTTCGGGTTTGCGGAAGAACGGCACGCGCTTGAGCCACAGCTTCAGCGCCTGCCAGTGGATGCGGGCGACCACGCCGAACGTGAACGCCGGCCGGGTCAGAAGAACACGCAGCAGGCTGGCATCGGTAAGCCGGCGCAGGCGTCCTTCGATCGAGGTCTGCAGCAGCGCGCCACCGGCATCGTCGTAGTCGATGCGGCCGACGAAGCGTTCGCCGTCTTCGCGCGCGGCCAGGACAAAGCGGAACCGATAGGCGCCTTCGACCGGGCAAAACGGCGAGACGTGAAAGACCTTGCGTGCGGTCAGCGTCTCGCCCCAGGCGAGCGGCCGGCCGTTTTCGTGCGCCAGCAGGTAGCAATGCCGCTCGCCGAAGGTGTTGTTGACCTCGCAGACAACGGCGCGCAATTGGCCGTCGGCACGGTGCGCGAACCAGAAACTGACCGGATTGAAGACATAGCCGAGCACGCGCGGGAAGGTGTGCAACCAGACCTCGCCATCGGCGTCGGCAATGCCGGCGCGGGCGAGCAGCTCGTCGATCCAGGTGAGCAGCGGACGGCCGTCACCGTGGTCGGCATCGTTGAGCGCGAACAGGCCGCTGCCGTTGCGCGCCAGCCGCCGGAACGGCCAGGGTTGCCGCGCCAGCGCGCGCAGCGGCAGGCGAAGGAAGTACGCGGGATAGGCGAAACGATGCGCGGCCGGCCGCAGTCGCGCATGGCGCACCGAGCCGATACCGATGGCAGCCTGGCAGGTCGTTTCGCGCATCGTCGCAGCTGCCGCTCAGGCGGCCAGCGCGGCGGGCTCGCGCAACCGGGATTGCAACCGCTCGGCCACTGCAAGTCCCGATTTCAGGCCGTCTTCGTGGAAGCCATAGCCGGTCCAGGCACCGGCGAACCAGACGCCGTTCGTGCCCTGCACGGCGGGCAGTCGCTGCTGGGCGGCGATCGCGGCGGCATCGAACACCGGGTGCGCATAGTCGAATTCGGCCAGCGCCGTGCTCGGGTCGGGCTCGATGAACGGATTGAGGCTGACGAACACCGGCGTGGCGAACGGCAGCGGTTGCAGGCGGTTCAGCCAGTAGGTCACCGAGACCGCCGGATCGGCGTTGCCATTGCTGAGATAGTTCCACGACGACCAGACGCGCCGCGCGGCCGGCATCAGCCGGGCGTCGGTGTGCAGGACCGCCCGGTTCGGCTGGTAGCCGACGGCGGCCAGCACGTCGCGTTCGGCCTCCGAGGCGTCGGCGAGCAGGCGCAGCGACTGGTCGCTGTGCGTGGCGAGCACGACCTGGTCGAAGCTGTCGCGGCCGCGGCTGCTTGCGACCAGCACTCTGCCGCTGCGCGCATCGCGGCTCACGCGCTGCACCGGAACGCCGAGCCGCACGTCGGGCAGGCGGTGGACGATGCGCTCGACATACTGGCGTGCGCCGCCACGCACGGTGAACCACCGCGGCCGATCTTCGATCTGCAGCAGGCCGTGGTTGTGGCAGAAGCGGACGAAAGTCTGCAGCGGATAGGCGAGCATCGTTGCCATCGGGCACGACCAGATCGCCGCCGCCATCGGCAGCAGGTAAAGCTGACGGAACGATCGCCCGTAGCGGTGGCGGTCGAGAAACTCGCCCAGCGACAGATCGCCCGTCGCTTCCTGCCCCTGCGCAATCCGCGTGGCCTGCCGGTTGAAGCGAATGAGGTCGGCGAGCATGTGCAGGAAGGCCGGCGAGGTCAGGTTGCGCCGCTGCGCGAAAACTCCGGCGAGGTCGGTGCCGGCCCATTCGAGGGTGCGCCGCCCGAACAGGCCCGGTACCGGCACGCTGACCGCAAACGACATGTCGCTCGCGGCCACCGGCACGCCGAGTTCACCGAACAAGCGGATCAGGTTCGGGTAGGTGCGTTCGTTGAAGACCAGGAAGCCGGTGTCAACCGGGTAGTGCCGGCCGTCGAGCGACACGTCGACGGTATTGGTATGGCCGCCGGGCCGCAGCGCCGCTTCGTACAGCGTGATCTGCACGCCGTGCTGTCTGTCGGCGAGCAGCGCATGGGCGCAGCCGAGCCCGGAGATGCCGGCGCCGATGATGGCGATTTTCATGGTTGAACCTCGACCGCACGCACCGCGCGCGAGATGGTGGCGCGGGACGCGAAGGGATTACGGGTCAGCGGGCCGAGCGGACGTTGCCGCGCAGGCAGCGCTGGCAACGAGGGTGGCCGCGGGGCTTGTGGCCGGCACCGGCCAGCCGGTGTTTTGTGTGCGGAGTCAAGTCGGCCGCTGGCAGGCGGCCGATGGCGTAAGCGGCAGGAGCGCCGCGGCGGGCGAGTTACTTCGCGCGGCGCTTGTCGAACTCGACCATCGCGTAGGCCGAGTGATTGTGGATCGCTTCGAAGTTCTCCGCCTCGACGCTGTAGGCGAGCACGCGGTCGTCGGCATTCAGCGCCAGCGCCACGTCGCGCACGACATCTTCGACGAATTTCGGATTGTCGTAGGCGCGCTCGGTCACGTACTTCTCGTCGGGGCGTTTGAGCAGCGCCCACATCTCGCTCGACGCGGCCTGCTCGGCAACGCGCACCTGTTCTTCGACGGTCATTGGCGCGGCCAGTTCGACCGCAATGACGATGTGCGCGCGCTGATTGTGTGCGCCGTAGTCGGAGATCTTCTTGCTGCACGGGCACAGGCTGGTCACCGGCACGGTGACCTTCTGCACGATGCGCGTCGCGCCCGGCGCGCTCTCGGCGCGCAGCATCAATTGATAATCGAGCAGGCTCTGCACGCCTGAGACCGGCGCCGACTTGAGGATGAAGTAAGGCAACCGGATTTCGATTTCGCCGTGCGTCGCCTCCAGCTTGCCCAGCATGGTCGCCAGCAGATTGCTGACCGAGGCGGCCGACAGCGGCTCGCGGTGGCCGGCCAGCACCTCGATGAAGCGCGACATGTGCGTGCCCTTCAGCTCGGCCGGCAGCGCGACGAACATGTCGACCGACGCCACCGAGGGCTGACTGCCGGTGGCAGTGGCGACCTGCACCGGATGGGTCAGCGAACGAACGCCGACGCGTGCGATTGCGACGTTGCGCAAGTCGTGGCTCGCCTGTACGTCGGGCAGGAACATCGGGTCGGGTGCGTTCATGGTCAGAACCTGAATTGTCCCCGATCTTGCCGGCAGACGTTGCACAGCGGGGCGGCAGCCCTTGCCACCAGCCCTGTAACTGATGCTGATTACTAAACATCTCAGCCCCGTCGCTCAGGGGGTGGCCAGCAACTGCTCGATGCGGCTCACCAGCCGGCGATCGAGCGGGTCAACGGGGCTCGGAAAGGACGCCACCGCGCGCCCCTTCCGGTCGATCAGGTACTTGTGGAAGTTCCACTGCGGCGCCTGGCCGGTGTCCCGGGCCAACGCGGCAAAGAACGGATTGGCAGCGGGCCCGACGACGGCGGATTTCGCAAACATCGGGAAGCGCACGCCGTAGGTATCGAAACAGAATTCGGCGATGGCTTTGTTGTCCTTCGGCTCCTGCCGGAAGTCCTCGGAAGGGAAGGCGGCGACCACGAGGCCGCGCCCCGAGTAGCGCTCGTGCAACTTCTGCAGGCCTTCGTATTGGGGCGTG
>JBFINI010000366.1:0-3728 GCA_041611275.1 Burkholderiaceae bacterium | reverse complement strand
TCCTCGCGTTGCCGGAGGGCACGCCGTACGTGAACATGAACACGGCCGCCTTCGACGGCAGGGGCGTGCTGTGGTGGACCGGGCAATCGGGCTTCTACGGCAGCGTCGATTCGGCCACCGGCGCGACACGCGTGTGGCCGGCGCCGCGCGGCCGCGGACCGTATGGCATCACCGCCACGCCGGGCGGCGACATCTACTACGTGTCGCTCGCCGGCAGCCATCTGGCGCGGATCGATACAAGCACGGGCGCGGCGACCGTGATCGAGCCACCGACGCCGAACCAGGGCGCGCGCCGCGTGTGGTCGGACTCGAATGGGCGGCTGTGGATCTCCGAGTGGCTGTCGGGACAGGTCAGCCGCTACGACCCGGCGAGCAGGCAGTGGAAACAGTGGAAGCCCGCCGAACGCGCGCGCATGTACGCTGTGTTCGTCGATGACCGCGACATCGTCTGGCTCACCGAATGGGAGACGAACGCCATCCTGCGCTTCGACCCGACAAACGAAAAGTTCGCCAGCTTCCCGAGCGACAAGCGCAGTGCGCAGGTGCGGCAGATCCTCGGCCGGCCGGGCGAGATGTGGGGCGCCGAGTCCGGCACCGATCGGCTGGCCGTCGTGATTACGAAATGAGCGGACCGCGGCACTGCGACCCTTCTTAGCGGACTCAACAGAACCGAGGAGGTAACGATGACCGTCAAGGGCTTCACCGTCAGCCATGCGCGCAGCGCACAGTTCGAATCTGGACTGCGCTCGTTCTTCGAATACCGCGACCTCGGCATCGACAAGGCCACCGACGGCCGCGTGGTCGCGCACGTGATTCGCAGCAAACCCGGCGCGCGGTTCTCCGGCCAGCCGCATCGACATCAAACGACCTTCCAGCTGGTCTACGTGCTGAAGGGCTGGATCGAGTTCGAATACGAGGAGCAGGGCACCGTGCGGCTGGAGGCCGGCTCGTGCGTGCACCAGCCGCCGCTGATCCGTCACCGCGAGATCGGCCACAGCGAGGATCTTGAACTGCTCGAAATCGTGATGCCGGCGGATTTCGCCACCGAGGAAGTGCCGGCGGTCTGAGCCGCGCCATCGATGACAGCGCCGACGTCGCACGATCTCGAGAGCGCGTTGCGCGGCCACGTCAAACGGCTCGCCGGCGATATCGGCGAGCGGCATGTGCTGCGCCCGGCAAGCCTGCACGCCGCCGAGCGCTACATCGGCGAGTCCTTCGCTACGCTCGGCTTTGACGTGAATCGGCAGGCCTACGAGGCGCAGGGCGTCGATTGCGCCAACCTGGAGATCACCATCGCCGGTGCCGATCGTTCATCGGAGATCGTGCTCGCCGGCGCGCACTACGACACGGTGCCCGGCTCGCCCGGCGCCGACGACAATGCCAGCGGTGTGGCGGCGATCCTCGAACTGGCGCGGCTGCTGCGCGAATCGAAACCGGCGCGAACGATCCGGCTGGTCGCTTTTGTCAACGAAGAGCCGCCGTTCTTCTTCTGGGGCGAGATGGGCAGCAAGGTCTACGCGCGAGCAGCGCGCCGGCGCGGCGACGACATTCGCGTGATGCTGTCGCTGGAGATGCTCGGCTGCTACTCCGATGAGAAAGGCAGCCAGGGCTACCCGCCGCTGCTGCGCTGGTTCTATCCGGCGCAGGGCGACTACATCGCCTTCGTGTCGAATGTCCGCTCGCGTCATGCCTTGCGCAGCGTGGTCGAGGCCTTCCGCGCGGCGAGCGATTTTCCAAGCGAGAAACTCGCCGCCCCAGCGCTGGTGCCCGGCATCGGCTGGAGCGACCAGCTGTCGTTCTGGCGCGAGGGGTACGACGCCGCGATGGTCACCGACACCGCGTTCCATCGTTACCGCCACTACCATCAACCGACCGACACCCCGGAAAAACTCGATTACGCACGCATGACGCGCGTGGTCGATGGGCTGGCGCGGACTCTCGCGTCGCTCGCCTCGCGCGTATCCTGAATCCATGAGCCGCCGCACCCTGAGTCTCGACGACCGCCTGCACCAGTATGTGCTTGACGTGTCACTGCGTGAGCACGAACAGCTCGCGGCGCTGCGCGAGGCCACGCGCACGCACAAGCAGGCCAACATGCAGATCTCGCCGGAGCAGGGCCAGTTCATGGCACTGCTGGTGCAATTGCTCGGCGCACAGTGGACGATCGAGGTCGGCGTGTTCACCGGCTACAGCGCGCTGGCCGTGGCACTGGCCCTGCCCGAGGACGGCCGTATCCTCGCCTGCGACCTCAGCGATGAGTACACGTCGATTGCGCGGCCGTACTGGCAGCGCGCCGGCGTAGCGCACAAGATCGAACTGGTGCTGGCGCCGGCGCTGGCCACGCTCGACGCAAGGCTGGCCGTCGGCGAAGCCGGCGCCTATGACTTCGCCTTTATCGACGCCGACAAGACCAATTACGACGGCTACTACGAGCGCTGCCTGCGGCTCGTGCGCGCCGGCGGGCTGATCGCCTTCGACAACACGCTGTGGAGCGGTAAGGTGGCCGAGACCGCGGGCGACGAAGACACCGCGGCGCTGCAGGCGCTCAATCGCAAGCTGCACGCAGATACCCGGATCGACCTGTCGCTGCTGCCGATCGGCGACGGGCTGACGCTGGCCCGCAAGCGCTGAGCGGGCGCCGATCGCGACGGACTGCGGCAGCGCGGATAATCCGCGGCTGCCCGATCCAGGCGCCGGCACCGGCCGGTGGCCGTCGATCGCCACCCCCGAGACGGGATGCTGCCCATGGAAACGCTGAAGACCTCCAACGACGTGCTGTTCATCCTGCTCGGCGCGATCATGATCCTGGCCATGCATGCCGGCTTCGCGTTCCTCGAACTCGGCACCGTGCGCAAGAAAAACCAGGTCAACGCGCTCGTGAAGATCCTGGCCGATTTCTCGGTCTCGACGCTGGCCTACTTCTTCGTCGGCTACACGATCGCCTACGGCGTGCAGTTCTTCAGCGGCGCCGAGGCGCTGGCCGAGAAGAGCGGCTACGAGCTGGTCAAGTTCTTCTTCCTGCTCACCTTCGCCGCGGCGATCCCGGCGATCGTCTCCGGCGGCATCGCCGAGCGCGCGCGCTTCGGCCCGCAGCTCGCCGCCACGGGGCTGCTGGTCGCCTTCGTCTACCCGATCTTCGAGGGCATCGCCTGGAACCAGGCCTTCGGCGTGCAGGGCTGGCTGAAGGCGACCTTCGATGCCGAGTTCCACGACTTTGCCGGCTCGGTCGTCGTGCACGCGGTCGGCGGCTGGGTCGGGCTGACCGCAGTGCTGCTGCTCGGTGCGCGGCGCGGCCGCTATTCACGCGAGGGCGCGATCGCCGCGCATCCGCCGTCGTCGATCCCGTTCCTGGCGCTGGGTGCGTGGATCCTCACCGTCGGCTGGTTCGGCTTCAACGTGATGAGCGCGCAGACGATCGACAAGATCTCCGGCCTGGTGGCGATCAATTCGCTGATGGCGATGGCCGGCGGCACATTGGCCGCACTGGCGGTCGGCCGTAACGATCCGGGCTTCGTCCATAACGGGCCACTCGCGGGCTTGGTGGCCATCTGCGCCGGCTCCGACCTGATGCATCCGGTCGGCGCGCTGTTCACCGGTGCGGTGGCCGGAGCGCTGTTCGTTTATCTGTTCACGCTGACGCAGAACCGCTGGAAGATCGATGACGTCCTCGGCGTCTGGCCCTTGCACGGACTATGCGGGGCATGGGGTGGGATCGCCGCCGGCATCTT
>JBFINI010000365.1:0-3729 GCA_041611275.1 Burkholderiaceae bacterium | reverse complement strand
TGCACGTGCACGCGCGCGCAGGCGTGATCGAACCGGTCTCGAAGCGCGTTTCGGAGCAGCACTACAAGCCGATTGGTCGACTGTTCGCGAACCGCTATTGCACGACGCGGCAGCGGTTCGATCTGCCGGGAGAGTTGCCGGATTAGCCGCGGGGCTCGTAAGCCGCGGAGTCCGACAAGGCGCGCCTACGCCGCCGTCGTCAGGATCAGCCAGGCTCATACTGAACTCCTGCAGCCAGTCGAGTGCAAGCGTAGGGATCGCGCGGGACCCTTCCCGCCCATCGCTTCTGCGTAATGCGGCCGCTCGGAGGTGGCGCAGCAGACCTTCAGCAATTGACTTCGGATACGCATGGTGATGGCGGAATCCGCATGCCAGCCAGGAAGCGAGCAAGCTTGATCGCCGTCTCCTGCATTGCGCGCGGTGGCTCGTTGGAAGACCCGACCAGCTTCGTAGAACGGAGTAACAAGATCAGGTAGACAATTGCCGCAACGGTAGATTGCCGCGGGCGGCGAATTGCGCATGAAACAACAAATACGTTTCTGCAAGTCACGCGACAGCACGCGGATCGCCTTTGCCACCGCGGGCGAAGGTCCGCCCTTGGTCCGCGTCAACAACTGGTTCACGCACCTCGAGCTCGATTGGGACAATCCGGTATGGCGTCATTGGTCCCAAGCACTCGCCGAGAAGCGAACGCTGGTTCGTTACGACCCGCGCGGCTCGGGGCTTTCCGATCGGGAAGTGGCCGATTTCTCGCTCGATGCCTTGGTTTCTGACCTCGAGGCGGTTGTCGATGCGCTCAAGCTTCGCCGCTTTCCGCTCATCGGCCTGTGCCAGGGCGGCGTGATCGCCGTTGCCTATGCAGCGCGCCATCCGGAGCGCGTCAGCCGTCTGGTTCTTTATGACAGCTACCTGCACGGTGCCTTTGCGGGTGGCGCCAGCGACAAGCTGGCCCAGCAAGCGCGGGCCTTTGCGCAGATGATCGAGGTTGGCTGGGGCAGGAACGTCGGCGCGTTTCGCGAAATGTTCGCCAGTCTGCTGATGCCTGACGGCGCGGGGCCGGAACTGAAGTGGATCGGCGATCTGCAGCGGCGCAGCGCCTTGCCGGCAACGGCGTGCAGCTTGTGGAACGCGTTCAACACGTTCGACATCCGAGCCGAAGCGCCGAAGGTCACCGCGCCCGCGCTGGTCTTTCATGTCCGGGGCGATGCCATGGTGCCGTTCGAGGCCGGCCGGCGCCTCGCCGCAGCGCTGCCGAATGCCCGCTTCGTGCCGCTCGAAGGCAAGAACCACATCCTGCGTGCCGACGAGCCGGCGTGGTCGATCTTCAAGAACGAGCTGAACGATTTCCTCGCCGCCGATGAGCCGGCCGATGAGGCCGCCGCCGGCGAACTCTCGGCGTTGACGGCGCGGGAAAAGGAACTTCTGGATTGCATTGCCCGCGGTCTGACCAACCCTCAGATCGCGGACTGCCTGCACATCGCCGAAAAGACGGTCCGCAATCACGTCACCCGCGTCTTCTCCAAGCTCGGCGCCGAGCATCGCTCGCAAGCCATCGTGATCGCCCGCAAGGCCGGTCTCGGTCGCGAATAGCGTCTTCCGTCGGCAACCGGGGCGTGCGCCCCACGAATCGCCGTCGCTGCCCCGATCAGCTGACTTCATCTGAGGCCGTCGCCTCACGACGATGCAGCGACGGCATGTCAATCTGAGCGCCTCAAAACCGCAAACGAATCAGAGGCAACATGGCGACGAGAGAAGCAAGCTCGGTTGAGCAAAAGCAAGAACCACTGCGCGACCGATACGGCAGCGTACCGGTCGAAACCTGGATCAGCGACCGCGCGCGGACGATCGATGCGCGCGGCGCAGATCCGGATCAAGGCGCCGTTGCGCCTGCCAGCAGTTCCGGCGCACCGCCGCGCGTCGGAATTCATCTCCCCGTCGGCGGTGACCACGACCGCCCGAATCGCCGCGACCTGTTGGCCGCGGCACCCGCCGCCCGCTTCGACTCGACCTTGCGGCTGCGGCACCAAACGACAAACCAGAAAGGAGTCCATATGCGTTTCCTGCACACCACAACCGCCTTCACAGCTGCCCTGCTGAGCCTCAACGTCTACGCGCAGCAGCCGGACACGCCGCGCCGCGCGGTGTCAACCGAGCCCGCGTTCAGTATCTTCGTTTATGAAGCGCTGGGGGCTACGCCTTCGGTCCGCATGCCGGAGTGGCTGCACTCGAAGGCCGCGCAGACAACGGAGAAGGCAACCGCGCGCGCTGAAGCGACAGCGCCTGTTGAATCGGCCGCAACGACCGATGCATCGGCGAAGCGCGTCGCAAAAGACGCGCGCGCCCAACCGCGGCTGCACTAGTCGCAGCAACGATGTGCGGCCCGAGTGGCGCGCCCGCCCACCTGGCCGCCGTCGGCGGCTGGCGACCCGTTGCCGCCAGATGTGAACCGGAATAGCGGGCGTACGACGTTGGCCAGCAGCACAGAACGCGCGAATCGTGCGTCGGTTTGTCCCATTCTGGCGAGGCACGCGAAAGGTCGCGAGCAGCCCGGATTCGACGCGCCGAAAAAAATCTTCGGCGCGCCACAACTGGCGGACACCCGATTGACGCCCTCCGTCGATTTCGGCTCACCCGAGAACCACCGTCACACGGTGAACCTGCGCGTCGTCGCGCAGCACGATGCCCTGCGCGGGGCACTCAAGCCGGACGCCGTCGAGGTCCATTCGTGCGATGCCCCGCGCAACGCCGCGCGGGTTGTCGACTCTGATCTGATAGCTGGCGCTTCCGTGCCGGTAGCGGATTGCAAAACCCGGCCAACGCGGGGGAATGCAGGGGTCGATACGCAGCACCTCGCCATGCTTGGTGAGTCCCAACACGTATTCGAGTCCGGCGCGATACATCCATCCCGCCGCACCCGTGTACCAGGTCCAGCCGCCGCGCCTGGCGTGCGGTGGTTCGGCGTAGATGTCGGCCGCCACAACATACGGCTCGACCTTGTAGGCATGCACACCGGCGCGGCTCGCGGCGCGGTTCACCGGGTTGAGCATGGCGAACAGTTCGGCTGCCCGTTCGCCGTCGCCCAACTGGGCCCGCGCTATCACGCACCACACGGCCGCGTGGGTGTACTGGCCACCGTTTTCGCGCACGCCCGGCAGATAGCCCTTGATGTAACCGGGATCCCTGGTTGTCTTGTCGAATGGCGGCGTGAACAGCAGCACGAGATCGTCACCCGGTCGAACCAGATACGCGTCGACCTCGTCCATTGCACGCCGCGCCCGCACGGGCCGCGCCGCGCCGGACAGCACACTCCAACTTTGCGCAATGGAATCGATCCGGCACTCGGCATTGCCGGCTGATCCCAGCGGCGTTCCATCGTCGAAGTACGCGCGCCGATACCACGCACCGTCCCATGCCTCGCGTTCAAGCGACGCTTTAAGGGCGCTGACATGCAATCGCCACACTTCGGCGCGCCGGCGCTCTCCTCGTGCGTCGGCCAGCCGCGCGAATTCCCAAAGGATCGTGTGGAGGAACCAACCAAGCCACACGCTCTCGCCCTTGCCTTCATGACCGACTCGATTCATCCCGTCGTTCCAATCACCGGTCCCGATCAGCGGCAAGCCGTGACTTCCAACGGCAAGACTACGATCGAGTGCGCGCGCGCAATGCTCAAATATGCTCCCGCCTTGTTCGGACGCGTGTGGTTGGAAATAAGATTCGTCTTGCCCATCC
>JBFINI010000364.1:0-3734 GCA_041611275.1 Burkholderiaceae bacterium | reverse complement strand
TCGTAGGCGGCCGAGCCCGGCCCGACGATGATGCCGGCGCGGATCTCGGTGACCGGCACGCGGCCGGCGCGCAGCCGCTCTCCTGTCTGCTGGCGCGAGACGAGGTGTTCGGAGTCGGCGTCCCGCGGCACCAGGCCGCCAAGGTAGACGATCCGCTTGACACCGGCAGCTGCCGCGGCGCCGGCGAAGTTCTCGGCCGCTTGCAGGTCGAGGCGGCCGAAGTCGCGGCCGGCGGCCATCGAGTGCACGAGGTAATAGGCGACATCGATGCCGGCAAGTGCGGCGGGCAGCGTCTCCGGTGCGAGCGCATCGGCGGCGACGAGATCAACCGCTCGCCAGGTCGCGTCGTTGCAGCGCGCCTGCAGCACCTTGAGATTGCGCGCGGCCGCGCGCACACGCCAGCCTTCGCGCAGCAGCCGTGGCACCAGGTGGGTGCCGATGTAGCCGCTGGCGCCGAAGACGAGCGCGCAGGGGGGCACTCCGATCGGTGGTGCGGGCGGCATCGAGGAGGGCGCCATCAGCGGCGCCGCAGTATGGCAAAGTCGGCCGTGTTCCTGCTGCCCGTCAAGACGCGGGCGCTCATGCGTGCCGCGCCTCGGGCCAGCGCAGCCGCGCGCTGAAGCCCCGCTTCTGACCGGCCGGTGGCGAATCGATCTTGAGTTCACCGCCGTGGCTGCGCGCGACGGCAGCGGCCAGTGCCAGGCCGAGCCCGAGTTCCGCTCCGCCGCCCCGCGCAAGGGCTGCGCGCAGGCGCATTAGCTGCTCATCTGCGACGCCCGGGCCATCGTCGCTGACACAAAGCGTGTGCACGCCGCCGGCAGTCTGTGCATCCACGCGGATGCGTTGCGCGCCGTGCCGCGCGGCGTTGTCGACGAGGTTGGCCAGCGCCACCGATAAGAGATCGATATCACCGGACAGGGCGGGTGCATGGTCCAGGACGCTGACGTCGACGTCGATCTGGCGTCCGCCCAGCACGCCGGTGAGTTCAGCGGGCGCGAAACGTGTTGGCGAGACGCTGCCCGCGGCTCGGCCCATCGCCAACAACGCGGCAATGACTCCGTTCAAGCGTCGCGCAGCGGCGAGCGCAAGTGTCAACCGGCGCTGCCGTTCGGCCGGGGCCGCAGCCACGGCCACTTCGAGCTGTGCCGCCAGCCCGGCCAGCGGGGTACGAAGCGAATGGGCTGCATGCTCGGAAAACGCCTGCTCGGCGGCGAGTCGCCCGGCCAACCGCTGCTGCAGATCAGTGAGGGCTGCATACACGGGCTCCAATTCACGGCGCCGCAATCGCGATGGTGGTCCGGCGAGCGACGCCGGTTCCATCGCCTGCACATCGTGCGCGATCTGCGCCACCGGCTGCAGTTCGCGACGTACGCGAAGCGCAAGCCAGAGCGCCGCCAGCACGCCACAGCCGAGCACGGCGCCAGCGGTTTGCAGTGCCGCGTCGAATTGCGCTTCGCGCAGGTGATCGAGCGGTTGCGCGACATGCACCCAGAGTCCGTGGCCAGTCATCGTGTAGACGGCCATTCCTGGGATACGCGTATGGCCTTCGACCAGCGGCGCCGCCCACGGCGTGCCGGGTGCTTCGTGCGAGTGGGCGAGCAACGCACCGTTCGCGCCACGCAATTGCCATTGCAGGCGCTCTTCGTGAGGCGGTGCGGGCAGTGAGCGGCCGCGTGCGAGTTCAAGAAGTTCATCTTCCTCGTAGGCCAGCCCCACCAGCGCCTGCGCCGTTTCCTCCAGCGCCGAGTCCATCAGGTGCCGGACCTGACCGCGCACCGCAAATGCTGCGGCGGCAGCGCCGAGCAACGCGCCGACGATTACCGTGACGAGCGCGGTGCGCATCAGCCGCAAGCGGATCGACGGGGCGGGCGCTGCGCCGAATGCCGGTGTCATGTCGCGATCCTGTAGCCCATGCCGCGCACGGTCTCGATCGCCTCGCGGCCCAGCTTGCGGCGCAGGTTCGAGATGTGTACTTCGATGGCGTTGCTGTCCACGGCGGCATCGAAGCCATACAGCAGGCTTTCCAGGTCGCTGCGCGAGACCAGGCGGCCGCTGCGGCGGAGCAGCGCTTCGAGCAGCGCGTATTCCCGCGCTGTCACATCGATCGTTTGCCCGCCGAGCAACACGCACTTCGCGGCCGGATCGATCTCGATGCGCCCGGCGCGCAGGCGCGTTTCGCTCGGCCCCGCCGCGCGCCGCGCCAGCGCGCGCAGCCGCGCCGACAGCTCGGCCAGTTCGAACGGCTTGACCAGATAGTCGTCGGCGCCGGCATCGAGCCCCTGCACGCGATCCGCGAGCAAATCGCGTGCGGTGAGCATCAGCACCGGCCGCGTGCGGTTGGCGCCACGGTGTGAGCGCAGCTCGCGTAGCCATTGCACGCCCGAGCCGTCGGGCAACTGCCAGTCGAGCAGGATCGCATCGAACGGGTCAGCCGCGACCGCGCGTGCCTGCGCACTCGTCGTCACCCAGTCGACCACGTAGCCCTCGGCCTGCAGATGCGCGCTGATCGCATCGCCGAGCGTCGCGTCGTCTTCCACCAGCAGCAAGCGCACCAGCGTCCTCAGGTTCGCTTCAGGTTCGGCTCTTAACGTTCGATCCGAGTCGCCGACCGGCGACCGACCAACGAAACGGAGTCGACATCATGAAAGCACGAAATGCAGGTTCAGTTCTGATCGGGATCATCCTCGCGTCGGCCGTTGGCGCCGCAGCGGCATCGCAAGTGTGCACAACCGCGCCGCGCGAACAGTGGAAACCCGATTCCGAGGCGCGCCGCGCGACCGAGGCGCTCGGCTATGCGGTCGCCAGCGTGAAGGCCGACGACGGCTGCTATGAGGTCAAGGCCGTCGACAAGAGCGGCAAGCGCTTCGAAATCAAGTTCGAGCCGACCGAGATGCGCATGGTCAGCCGCTACCGTTCCAAGGGTGACGGCGACAGCCGCCGCGAAGCGAACGTTGCTTGGCGATGAGCGAAGGCGAAGTCCGCGTCTGGGACCCGCTGGTGCGCGTACTGCATTGGGGCCTCGTGCTCCTTTGCGGCGCCGCCTGGGCAACGGCCGAGGACGCCGAGCGCGCGCACGAGGTACTGGGAATTGCCGTGGCCGCTATCGTCGCCGTGCGGCTGCTGTGGGGCTTCGTCGGCACGCGCCATGCGCGCTTCGCCGAGTTCGTCCGGCCGCCGCGGGCCGCGCTCGCCTATCTGCGCGATGCGGCCAGCGGGCGGGCGAAGAAGTACGTCGGCCACAATCCGGCCGGCGCGCTCTCGATCACGGCCATGATCGCGGCGCTCGTACTCGTTGCGGCGAGCGGCTGGGCGTCGGCGCATGGACCGCTGGCCGGAGCGCACTGGCTGGAGGAAGCGCACGAATTCGCCGCCGGGCTTTTTGCCGCGCTGGTCGTGGTGCACCTGGCCGGCGTCGCCATCGGCAGCCTGCTCGGCTGGGAAAATCTCGTGCGATCGATGTTCACGGGACGCAAGCGCATTCGTTAAGGGTGGCGCTAACCGCGTTTCGTGCTTGAGTTCGGCGACCGCGAGATCGCAGCTGTGCGGCCGTGCTACGCCACTGCTGAGCAGCGGCCGCGAAGTGCGAAGCGATTCGTTCGGGCGCACAATGCGTATCGTTCTCGAAGACCAGAACAGGCGCTCGATGCCGCGCATCGTCATCAATGGCCAGGAGGTTCGCAGCCCGCTGACGCGCTTCGTGCTGTTGGTGATCGGCTGCGTCGTCGCCGCGGTGG
>JBFINI010000363.1:0-3759 GCA_041611275.1 Burkholderiaceae bacterium | reverse complement strand
GGTGCGCAGCCGGTGCGCGTCGACAGCGCCGAAGCAGAACTGATCGCCGCCACCGACGCGATCGTTCCTGGTCAGCCGCTATCGGTCGGCCTGCGCCTGAAGCACGACCCGCATTGGCACACCTACTGGCAGGTCCCGGGCGACTCCGGGTTGCCGACGACGATCCAGTGGCAGCTGCCGCCGGGGTTCGCCGCCGGGCCGATCGAATGGCCGGTACCGAAGCGCTTGCCGGTCGGGCCGCTGATGAACTTTGGCTACGAAGACGAACTGCTGTTGCCAGTGCGTCTCGACGTTCCGGCGCAGCTGGCCGCCGGGCAGACGGTGAAACTGGCGGCACGAGCCGACTGGCTGATCTGCAAGGACGTGTGTATTCCCGGTGGCGCCGATCTGCGGCTCGCCTTGCCGGTGCGGAGCGAGGCGGGGCCGTCGCGACACGCGGCGCTGTTTGCGGCAACGCGCGCCCGGATACCGCAGCCTCGGGCGCTCGACGCCGCCACGGCCACGATTGAAGACACGCGCATTCGCCTGGCCTACAAGGCCACCCCGGCCGTTCAGCAGCTGGAGTACTTCCCACTCGAAGAAGCGCGCATCGAGCCGGCCGCCGCGCAGACGCTGCGTGTCGAGGCTGACGGCACAGCCTTGTACCTTACTGCGACGCAGCCCGTTGCGCCCGGGTTCACCCGATTGAAGGGCGTACTCGTGGCCAATGGCGGGCCGGCGGCTGCTGATCGCGGCGGCTGGGCCGGTGTGGTCGACCTGCCGCTGGCAGCAGGCACGGTGGCGCGGGTGGCCCCGGCAGCGGCGGCCTCGATGGCCGCAGGGACTGGGCGCGCCACCGGTTCAGCGACGCCCGCCTCCTCGATGACTTTCGGGTTCGCGCTGATCGGCGCGCTCATCGGCGGGCTGATCCTGAACCTGATGCCCTGTGTGTTTCCCGTGCTGTCGCTGAAGCTGGTGAGCCTGATGCAGCATCAGCGGTTGGAAGACGAGGCCCGCTTGCCGCATGCCTCGCTGCGCGCTCACGGTACAGCCTTTGCTGCCGGTGTCGTGCTGTGTTTCGTGCTGCTCGCCGCCCTGCTGATCGCGCTGCGCGCTGCTGGTGAGCAGCTCGGCTGGGGATTCCAGCTGCAGACGCCTGTGGTCATTGCAGCCTTGACCGTGCTGTTCTTCCTGATCGGATTGAATCTCCTTGGCACCTTCGAGTTCAGCCTCGGCGGTGCGCTGGCCTCGAGCGGCGCGGCGCAACGGCTGCAAGGCGATCGCCTCAGCGGCAGCTTCAGTACCGGAATCCTGGCCGTCGTCGTGGCAGCACCCTGTACTGCGCCGTTCATGGGTGCCGCGCTCGGTTATGCAGTAACGCAACCGGCGCCGGTGGCGCTGGCGGTATTTGCCGCGCTCGGTGTCGGCATGGCAGCACCGTATTTCGCGTTGACCTGGATGCCGCAGCTGCTGAGGAGACTGCCTCGACCGGGCGTGTGGATGCAGCGATTCAAGCAGGGGATGGCGTTTCCGATGTTCGCCACCTGTGTGTGGCTGTTGTGGGTGCTGGCGCAGCAGGTGGGCATCGATGCGGTGGCGCTGGTGCTGGCCGGACTGGTGCTGCTTGCGCTGGCGGCCTGGGCTTTCGGTCTGATGCAGGTCGGCGCACGGCGCTGGCGCTGGGTTGCGCTGGCTGCGGCGCCGCTGGCACTTTATGCCGTGTTCGGTCCAACCTGGCCCGGCGCAACTGCTCCGCCGAGAGACGTCGCGCGAAGCAGCAACGCTGCCGGCTGGCAGGCCTGGAGCCATGCTGCCCAAGAGGCGCAACTGGCGCGGGGTCAACCGCTGTTTGTCGATTTCACCGCCGCGTGGTGCGTGACCTGCCAGGCCAACAAGCGGCTGGTACTGACCAGTGAAAAGGTGCGCAACGCTTTCGCGCAGCGCGGCGTGACGTTGATGCGCGCCGACTGGACCAATCGCGACGATGAAATTACCCGCGAACTGGCGCGCTTTGGTCGCAACGGCGTGCCGCTTTACGTGCTCTATGACGGCAACGGTCGCAGCGAATTGTTGCCTGAACTGCTCAGTGAACGGCTCGTGCTCGAGGCGCTGGCGAGGCTGTGATTCGAATTGATGCTGAAAAGGAGATGCCGATGTTGCGTACCCTGATACTCATGCTGGCACTTGTCGTTGTGCCCGCAGCGGCTCCTTTTGCGCAGGCGACGCCCGGCCGGCCGGCGCCCGTCTTTACGTTGACCGATCTCGACGGCCGCAAGCTCGCGCTACCCGAGCTGCGCGGCAAGTACGTGGTGCTGGAGTGGACCAATCCGTCTTGTCCGTTCGTGCAGAAGCACTACACGACCGGCAACATGCAGTCATTGCAGAAACGTTTCGCTGCCGACGGCGTCGTCTGGCTGACGATCAACTCGACCACGGCCTCGCATCCGGAATACCTGAAACCGGCCGAGCAGAAGGCGTGGCTGCAGCAGCAGGGCGCCGCGCCGTCCATCGCGGCGCTCGACGCCGACGGAACGGTCGGCCGCGCCTATGGCGCCAAGACCACGCCGCACATGTATGTGATCGATCCGCAAGGCGTGCTCATGTACGCAGGGGCCATCGACGACAAGCGCAGTGCCAACCCAGCCGACGTGAAGACGGCCAACAATTTCGTCGTGCAGGCATTCGCCGAATTGCGTGCCGGCAAGGCGGTGTCAGCAGCATCGACACCGCCCTATGGCTGCTCGATCAAATACGGGTGATTGGGCCTTGTTCGGTGAGGGGCGTAGGGATCACCCGTTCGCAAACAGCCACTGCAGCAGGGCGTCGTGCGCGCTCTGTCCGCCGTGCGCGTTGGCGTGATTGATGATGGCCACCACCGCGTAACGTCGCCCGCTGGCCGCACGGACGTAACCGGCGATTGCGCGCACCTCGGCCAGCAGCCCGGACTTGATATGCGCGGTGCCGGTGGCGCCGCTGCGCTTGCGCATCGTGCCGTCGACGCCGACCAGCGGTAGCGAGGCGATGAATTCCGGCATCAGCGGGCCGGCGAAGGCATCGCGCAGCAGATGCGCCAGACCGAGCGACGTCACCCTTTCCTGGCGAGACAGGCCGGCGCCGTTCTCGATCACCATTTCCGGCATCGCCAGGTTGCGGCTGTCGAGCCAGCTGCGCAAGGCAGCCTCGGCGCGGGCCACGTTGGCAGCCTGCCGGCTCGCCTCGGCGCCGAGGGTCAGAAAGATCTGCCGCGCCATCACGTTGTTGCTGAACTTGTTCACGTCGCGGATCACTTCGGCCAGGGGCGCCGATTCGTGCATTGCGATGCGTCGCGCCTCAACGGGGACGGTGCCTTCGCGCGAATTTCCGGTCCAGCGACCGCCGGCGCTTTCCCAAAGCGCGGCAAAAGCCGCCGCGAAATAGCGGCTGTGGCTGAGCACAGACAAATGCCAGACGCGCTCACCGCACGCGAGCGGAAACGCGCCACGGAACACGGGCGCCATCGGATCAGAAAAATCGGCCTGCAACTTGCCGCGCCAGTCGCCGCACGCACCCTCGGCGCCGCGGACCAAAGACGGCAGCTTGAGACCCGCGAGCTGCGGCAGAGCGATGACGCGCGCGCTGCGCGTCTCGGGATCGGGCACGAAGCCGAGCGCGATCGTTTTGAAATTCAGCAACAAGGCATCAGGTCCGGCGTTGTATGGACGAAAACGCTCGCCGTCGAACTCGCCCGGATCGTGGCTGATCGGCTCGAAGGCCGAGCGGTCGAGCACGATGTCGCCGCTT
>JBFINI010000362.1:0-3765 GCA_041611275.1 Burkholderiaceae bacterium | reverse complement strand
CTTGCCCAGGGAGGAACTCGTGCCCGCCAGTGCGCTGGCCGAGATCACGCCGGCGGTGACCAGGTTCTGATTGCTGGCCGCGGTCTCGACGATGCTCTTCGGATAGGTGTTGGCTGGCACGCCGCTGGCGGCGGGCCAGTAGGTGACCGTGCGCCGCTTGGCGGTATCGCGCACCCAGCTCAGGCGCGGGTCGTAAATGGGCTGGTACCGGGTGAACAGCGCGCTGCCGCTGAGGATGTGACTGCCGCCGGCATAGACGATGCGGCTCCAGTTGAAGCTCTGGCCGTTGATCGTCGAGGTCGGCGATGGCAGCGTCTTGCCGGCGGCCAGGAGATTCGCGCCCGCCGCCATCGTGCCGGACTCAACCGCGCTGGCGACATCGGTGCGCAGCGCCTGCGCGAGTTTGACCGCGCCGTCGATGTTCAGCAGGCCTGCGCCTTGTTGCAGCAGATTGGCACCGGCGATCGGCTGCGCCGAGTACTGCAGGATCGCCTTGACCAGGGGCGGGGTTAGCCCCGGGTTGGCCTGAAGCAGCAGCGCGGCGGCGCCGGCAACCACTGGCGCGGCCACCGACGTGCCCGACAGCATCATCACCGACTCGCCGACCGCGAGGTTGGCATCCGGCAGCCCCCAGGTCAGTTGCCAGTACTTGGATGGCATGTAGCTCCAGGCGCCGCCCGAGATGTTCTTGCCGGCCAACGCACTGACGATCTTGTTGCCCGGTGCAACCAGGTCGGGCTTGAGCAGGTTGTCGATGCGGCGAGTGCCGCTGGCATCGACGTAGGCACCGCGCGTGGGCCCGCGCGAGCTGAAGAAGTTGACGCTGTCGTCGCTGCGCGCGGCGGTGCCTTTGATGTTGGCCGAACCGACCGTGATCACCGACGGGTCATGTCCAGGCGAACTCACCGTGCCGAAACGCTCGGCACCGGTGGCGCTCTGGCCAAAGTTGCCGGCGGCGGCCACCACGGTGATGCCAGCCGCCACCGCGCTGCGCGCCGCACGCGCCAGCGGATCAGTCTGCCAGCTTTCGGTCGAATCCGCGGCGAGACTCAGGTTCAGCACGCGGATGTTGTATTCCTTGGCGTGGTACAGCACCCAGTCGATGCCGGCCAGCACGTCGGAGAGCTGGCCGAAGCCGTTGTCAGCCAACACTCTGACGTCGTAGATACTGGCGCCCGGCGCGATACCGGTCGTATCGGTGCTCTTGCGCAGGTCGCGGCCGGCGGCGATTGCAGCGACGTGCGTGCCGTGGCCGTAGGCGTCGGTCCAGGCCGCGCTGCCATTCTCGATCGCCGCTTCGTAGGCGGCCATCGTCGGGCTGCCCGGATACAAACCTGCCGAGGCATCGATCCCCGGCGTCCAGTCGCGCGTGCCGGTAGCCGTCGCGTCACCCGTCTTCAGGAAGCTGACGCTGCGCCGCACGCGCGAGATGCCGCCGGCGTCGCTGAACAGCGTGTGATTGGACATGACGCCCGAGTCGAGCACCGCGATACCCACACCGGCGCCGTCCCACCCGTTGTAGCCGACGCTGGTCGCGGTGGATCGCGCGCGCACCGCGGTGGCGCCGGTGGCCTGCTCGAGCAGGCTCGGCGTCAGCGTCGTTGCCGTGCGCGAGGTCATCCGGTTCGGCGACAGGCCCTGCACCTCGCTGAGCCCGGCGATATCGATCACGCGGTTCGCCGGCAGCAGCACCGACAGCGCCGCCACCGAAGTAAAGCGCAGGTAGACCGAGCCGCCGGCGGCGAGCACGTTCTTGCGCAGACTGGCCAGCTCCGGGTCGGCGCTCGGCGTGCCGATGATGATCGCCTTCACGTAGCGCACGCCGTTGACGTCGCGCACCCAGCTCGTGTTCTTCGGCGTTGTGCTGCTGGCAATGGCGTTCTGCAGGTCGCGCGAGATCTTTGCAATCGCGCTCGCGCTCGCGGAATCGACCAGCTTCAGGTCAGACGAAAGGGACAGCGTTGATGTCGTCGTCGTGGTCGTGGTCGTCGTTGTGTTCTTCAGCGGCGTCGTGTTCCCGCTCTTGTCCTTCGGCGCTGACGCCGCCGGCCCGGCGAAGGCCAGCACGACGACCGCCAGCAGTGCGGTCAGGCCGGTGCCGGCACGCAGCATCGCGTGGCGGGTGAAGTTCCGAATCGTCCGCGTTGTCATGGTTTCGCTCGTATTGCGTTAGGTGCGTGACTCAGAGATTTGATTGATGCAACGGGCGCCGCGTGTGGCTCGCCCAGCACGCTCGCATCATTGGCATGGGTCGGGTTCGGTTGGCCGGTTTCACACTGCATCCGAATGAGACGGTCAGAAATCGGTCAGCGGCGGCGCCGCCTTGCGCGCGGTCCGCGCCGCGGCATGGCTGCGTTCGGTCGCAAAGCGCCTCAGCATCACCCCCTTGTCGCCCTGCACTAGCGCGGTGGCCTGCCAGCTCCGCGTTTGCATCGGCTGCGTGCGGCCTTCGCGGATGCCGTAACCGGCAAACAGCAGCGCAGCCACGATCAGCACGGCCAGCTTGGCCATCAGGTCGACCGCCCCTTCGGAGGCGTTCTCGTCCGACTGCGTGGTGAAGATGCGTTCCATGGCTACGTCTCCGTTCGTTTCGGCCCGTCACTCGCCCAGCAGGCTCGTGTCGTTGGCATTGGTCGGGTTCGGTTGGCCGGTTTCGCTCAGCACCAGGCCTTCGCTGAGCACGAAGCCTTCGCTCAGCACCAGCCCTTCGCTGAGCACGAGCCCTTCACTCAGGACCAGCCCTTCGCTGAGCACCAGGCCTTCACTGAGGACGAAGCCTTCGCTGAGCACGAAGCCTTCGCTCAGCACCAGCCCGCTGCCGCCGGCCAGCCAGCCGCTCAAGGTCGCGGTCGGAATGAAGGTGCCGGTCTTGCCCAGCAGCGAACTCGTCCCCGGCAGCTGCGTGGCCCGCACCACGCCGGAAGTGACCAGCGTTTGGTTGGCGGCCGGCGCATCGGTGATCCAGCGCACGTAGGTGTCGGCCGGTACGCCGGTGGCCGCCGGCCAGTAACTGACCGTGTGGCGTCGCGCCGCATTGCGCGCCCACATCAAGCGATGGTCGTAGAACGGCTGGTACTTGGTGAACAGCGCCGTGCCGCTCAAGATCTGGTTGCCGCCGGCGTAAACGATGCGGCTCCAGTTGAAGCTCTGGCCATTGATGGTCGAGGACTGCTGCGGCATCGTCTGGCCCGCAGCCAGCAGGTTGGCGCCGGCGGCGATCGTGCCGGCTTCGACCCTGCTGGCCACGTCCGTTCGCAGCGACTGCGCCAGTTTCACCGCGCCGTCGACGTTCAGCAGCCCCGCGCCCTGCTGCAGCAGGTTCGCACCCGGCAGCGGCTGCGCCGTGTACTGCAGGATCGCCTTGACCAGCGGCGGCGTCAGCCCCGGATTGGCCTGCAGCATCAGCGCCACCGTGCCGGCCACCGCCGGCGCAGCAACCGACGTGCCGGACAGCAGCATCAGTCGCTGGTAGTTCTTGGTCGAGGCCCCCGGCGGGTTGGCCAGCTGGCCATAGGTCACCGGCAACCAGCTCCAGACCGATGCGTCGTTGCTGGTGGCCATCGCCGTGATCAGCTTGTTGCCCGGCGCGACCAGGTCAGGCTTCAGGGTGTTGTCGACCCGGCGCACGCCGAGCGCATCGACGTACGAGGCACGGGTCGGGCCGCGCGAGCTGAAGAAGTTGACCGTGTCGTCGCCGCGAGCGACGGTGCCCTTCATGCTGGCCGAGCCGACGGTGATGACGCTCGGCTCGTGGCCCGGAGAGCT
>JBFINI010000361.1:0-3780 GCA_041611275.1 Burkholderiaceae bacterium | reverse complement strand
GTCGGCGACGATCATCGACTGCTCGGCGTGGTGAAGCTGCCTGCGCTGCTGCGCGCGGCAGAAGGCGCGAAACTGCAGTCGCTGCTGCGCCGGTCGCCGACACTGCCGGCGTTGATGCCACTGGCCGGCGCGGTGACGCATGCTGCTTGGCTCGATGCCAATACGCTGCCGGTAATCGAACACGGTGGCCGTTTTCTCGGCGCGCTGTCGGCGGCCACGCTGCGGCGAGCGTTGGCGGGGCGGCCAGCCGCCACGGAGCCGACCGAGCAGACACTGGGCGGAATCCTCGGCGATACCTACTGGTCGGCGGTGTCGTCGCTGTCGCAGGCGGCCGTCGCGCTTCTGCCCGCGGCCGTGCGGAGGAGCGAATGAGCGTAGAGGTACTGCCCGCCGTCGCAGCACTGAGCCGCCGTTACCTGCTTGACTATCCACGCGAAGCGGCGCGGCAGATCGAAAAGATGGCGCCGGCCGAAGCAGCGAACCTGCTGGCGCGCCAACCGACGCATGCGCTGGTTCGCGTGTGGCAGGCGATGACCGCGGATGCGGCGGCGGCGACACTGAAGGCATTGCCGCCGGCGCAGTTGCGACAGTTGCTGGCGGAGGCCGATCCCGCGGCGGCCTCGGCGGCGCTGACGCAGTTCGACGACGAGGCGCGCGGCCAGCTGCTCGGTCAGCTCGACAAGCAGGTTGCCGAGGAATTGCGTGAACTGGTCGAGTATCCCGACCATGTCGCCGGCCGCATGATGGATCCTCGCGTCACGCCGCTGCGCGCCGACATCACGGTGGGCGAGGCGTTATCGCGGCTGAAGACCATCAAGAGCCGCGGGCTGCGCGAACTGTTCGTCGTCGATGAACAGATGAAACTGGTCGGCCGCGTCGAGATCCAGGACCTGGCAATCACCGACGACGCCAAGCCGCTGGGCGAGGTGATGCGGCCGCTGCTGGCGGTGGCCAACGATCTCGACCCGCGCGAGGAATTCGTCGAACGGCTGCAGAACAAACCGATCACCGAGCTGCCGGTAGTCAACATCGACGGCCGCTTCGTCGGCGTGATCCGCCAGGCAGTGCTGCTCGCTGCGCTTGAACAGGAGACCAGCCTCGACGTGCAGATCATGGTCGGCGCCAGCCGCGACGAGCGCGCGCTGTCGCCGCCGGGCTTCGCCGTGGCGCGGCGGCTGCCGTGGCTGCAGATCAACCTGCTCACAGCGTTTCTCGCTGCGGCCGTGGTGGGGCTGTTCGAAGGAACGATCGCCAAGTTCACCGCGCTGGCGGTGCTGCTGCCGGTGGTGGCCGGGCAATCGGGCAACGCCGGCGCGCAGGCGCTGGCGGTGACGATGCGCGCCATCGCCTTGCGCGAGATCACGGTGCGCCACTGGCCGCGCATCGTCGGCAAGGAGGCGATCGTCGGGCTCGCCAACGGCGTCGCGGTAGCGGCGACCACTGCGCTCGGCGTGTACGTGTGGAGCCGCTCGGTCGGCCTGGTGCTCGTATGCGCGCTGGCGATGGTCATCTCGATGCTCGCCGCCGGGCTGGCCGGCGCGCTGGTGCCGGTGCTGCTGCGCCGTTTCGGCCAGGACCCGGCGCTGGCCTCGTCGATCATCCTGACCACCGTCACCGACGTGGTCGGCTTCGCCTCGTTCCTCGGTATCGCTACGCTGCTGGCGAGTATGCTCGAAGCGGCGCCGGCGTAGGCACCTCTCGGCGGACGACATCGCGGCGCCGCGGACAACATGAACCGACGACGCTGAAGACGACGGCGCGCGGCGAGCCGCCGCTGGATATCATGCGTGCGCAGGTGGCCATCATTCTGCGAGCGACCGGCCGCCGACAGCCGAACCGAGGAGACTGCCATGCGTTTGCTTGTGCTGACTGCAACCGCCGTTATCGGATTGACAGCGACCGTCCTCGCGCACGGCCACCACGGCTGGAGCGGCTACGATGGCGAGACCCCGTTGACGCTCAATGGCACCGTCAAGGACGCCGGTTATGAGCACCCGCACGGGTTCATCCGCCTGCAAACGAAGGACAAGCTGTGGACGGCCGTGCTGGCGCCGCCCTATCGCATGGAGAGCCGCGGTTTGCCGCGCGAATGGCTGAAAGCTGGCGCCGCGGTCACGGTGGTCGGCTATCCGCACAAGAGCGATGTCGGTGAAATGCGCGCCGAGCGCATCACCATCAACGGCAAGACGATCGAACTGCGCTGATGCACGAGATCACGGGCCCGGCCCTGCTGGTCTGGCTCGAATCCAGCGGCTTCGCCGCGGCGATGCGGCAGTGGCTGTGGCTGTACCCGATCGTCGAGATCGTCCACATCACCGGCATCGCGCTGCTTGTGGGCTCGATCGCGATGTTCGACCTGCGGTTGCTCGGCTTCTCGCGCGCGCTGCCGGTGCGGCGGCTGGCAGGGCACCTGCTGCCGTGGACGCTGGCCGGCTTTGCCGTCGTCGCCACCAGCGGCGCGATGATGTTCACCGCGCACGCCACCGAGTTCTGGGGCAACCCGGCGTTCACCGTGAAGCTCTCGCTGATTGCGCTGGCCGGCGCCAACGCGCTGTGGTTCCACCTCGGCGCCTACCGCAACGCCTACGGCTGGGACGTCGACCGCAGGGCGCCGGCGGGCGCCAAGGCAGCGGCGGTGCTGTCGCTGCTGCTGTGGGTGGGGGTGATCAGCTGCGGGAGATTGCTGGCGTACTTGTAGCGGCTTTCGACCCAATGCGGGCATCGGACCATCAAGATCGACAGCCGTGAAGCAGTCGTTGGCTGGTGCAGCCGCGGCCGCAGGACCAGCGCCTCCAGCCGCCGCATGAACTCCAGCGGGCTCATCACCAGGTGCGCGGTGCCGTCACGCCACGGCGGCTTGAGCTCCACCTGGCCGGCTGCGTTGAGCTGCACGCGTTCGTCCGAGAGCGCCGGCCGGGTGATGTCCGGCACCCTTCACGCGTCGTGACGGCGGGTGCGGAGCAAACTGCAGTGGTGGCCTGCCGGCAGCCTGACGAGGCGATCAGCGATCACACTTGGCGCGTGAGTCTTCGATCGGGCGACATCGGTCCTCGGTCGGATTGATCTTAGCCCCACAGGGATTCAGCCAGCTCATCGTGCCGGCCCTACAGGATCCCCAGCCGCCGGAAGACATCACCCAGCTTCTCGCCGCGCCGCAGCGCGTCGCGCGACTGGTTCTCGCCGGCCACCTTCTCCAGCGCGCGCTGCACGACCTCGGCCTCGGCCTCGCGCGGGATCACCACCACGCCGTCGACATCGCCGAAGACGAGCTCGCCGGGGTGCACCGCCGCGCCGCCGCACTGCACCGGCACGTCGCGCTCCACCATGCGCGCACGGCCCTTGGTGTCAAGCGGACCGATGCCGCCGCAGAACACCGGGAACCGCATCTCACGGATCTGCCGCACATCGCGCACCAGGCCGTCGGTGACGCAGCCGGCCGCACCGCGTGCCACGCAGGCGGTGGACAGCAGCTCGCCCCAGGGCGCGATGCGCTCGCTCGGGCCGTCGCAGGCCAGCACCACCACGTCACCGGGCTGCAGGTCGTCGACCAGCGCGATCTCCACCTCGTAGGGGTTCTCGCCGGCGGCCGGTTGCGCATACACCGGCATGTACAGGCCGGTGCGCGCCCGGCCGAAGAGCTGCAAGGCGTCGTCCAGTGGCCGCATGAAGGGTTTCATGGCCTGCTGCATCAGGCCCAGGCTGTCCAGCGTGTCGGACAGCACCGCGGCATTCAGGGCGTTTAGGGTCGAGAGGTCGGCAATCACGTCATCTCCTCGGCGG
>JBFINI010000360.1:0-3784 GCA_041611275.1 Burkholderiaceae bacterium | reverse complement strand
CGCGCGCGGTCCGGCACCTGATAACCTTTTTCTTGTCGCCCGGCGGCTTCATGGGGCCGCACGGGAACGGGGTTCTGGTTCGGAGTCTCTGCCGCTGGCCGCTGCCTGGGCTGCCGGGTCACTCGGGGACCGGGCCCGCCCCACGGCGCCAGCGTTGCATCACCTCCACGGCATCTCGCGGGTGCCCGCTAAACTCCTAGCGAATCAAGCACTTACGACGACAACGTGGTCCAGCGCATTATAGGGGCGAAAACAGCGGCTGCGGCTGGCGCTCCACAAGTGCAGCGGCTGGTGGTTGACGAAAACAGCACGGGTCAGCGCCTGGACAACTTCCTGCTGCGGCTGCTCAAGGGGGTGCCCAAGACCCATGTCTACCGTGTCATCCGCTCGGGCGAGGTCCGCGTCAACAGGGGCCGCGCCGGGGCCGACACGCGTCTGGTGCTTGGCGACGAGGTGCGGGTGCCGCCGGTGCGGGTGTCCGCGCCGGCGGATCCGGTGGCTGCCGGGGCACCGGCTCGCGAATTCGTCGTGCTTTTCGAGGACGAGCAATTGCTGGCCATCGACAAGCCCGCCGGCGTGGCGGTGCACGGCGGCTCGGGCGTCGCCTTCGGCGTGATCGAGCAATTGCGCCGTGCGCGGCCGCACGCCAAGTTTCTCGAGTTGGTGCACCGCCTCGACAAGGAGACCTCCGGCGTGCTGCTGCTGGCCAAGAAGCGCAGTGCGCTGACGGCACTGCAGAACCAGTTCCGCCATCGCGATGCCGACAAGCGCTATGCAGCACTGGTCGGCGGCACCTGGCCGGCCCAGCGCAAGGTCATCGACGTCGCCTTGCACAAGACGCTCGACGGCGAAGGCCAGCGCCATGTGCGGCCTGTGGCCGACAACGATGCCGACGGCCGGCGCTCGATCACGCTGGTCAAGGTGGCCCGGGTGTACAGCGGGTTCACGCTGCTGGACGTGACGCTGAAGACCGGCCGCACGCACCAGATCCGCGTCCATCTGGCACACGAAGGCCACCCGATCGTCGGTGATCCGAAGTACGGCGACTTCGCACTGAACCGCCAACTGGCCCGTGGTGAGCATCGCTTCACGCGCATGTTCCTGCACGCCCGGCAATTGAGCTTCGACCATCCGGCCAGCGCCGAGCGCATGACCCTGGTGGCGCCGTTGCCCGATGAGTGCACGACACTTCTGGCTGCACTATGACGAACCGCCGCTTCGACCTCATCGTCTTCGACTGGGACGGCACCCTGTTCGATTCGACGGCGCTGATCGTGCGCTGCATCCAGGATGGCTGCCGCGATCTCGGCGTGGCCGTGCCGAGCGACGCCGCTGCGGCCTACGTCATCGGCCTGGGCCTGCAGGAAGCGCTGCGCCACGCCGTGCCCGACTTGTCAGCCGAACGCTACCCCGAACTCGGCCAACGCTACCGCCACCACTACTTTGCGCGACAGCACGAACTGTCGATGTTTCCCGGTACGCTTGAGATGCTGCAGGCCCTGAAGGCGCGCGACCATCGCCTGGCGGTGGCGACCGGCAAGGGGCGCCGCGGCCTCGACGAAGCGCTGGCCCATGCGCAGTTGAAGGGCGTGTTCGACGGCACCCGCACCGCCGACGAGACCGCCGCCAAGCCTGACCCGCGCATGTTGCACGAGCTGATGAACGAGTTCGGCGCCTCACCCGGACGCACGCTGATGATCGGTGACACCACGCACGACCTGCAACTGGCGCTCAATGCCGGAACGCCGCGGGTGGCGGTGAGCTACGGCGCCCACGATCAGGAATCGTTCAGCGACTTTGCGCCGCTGGCGATCGCGCACTCGACGCGCGAGCTGCACGACTGGCTGCTGCAGCATGCCTGAAGTTGGCTTGCGCGCCGACGCCCAGCTCTTGTGTGCGGCCGACGATCTGGCCGAGCGCGGGCGGGCCGTCGGCTTCGACGTGATGCTCTGGCGCCAGCCGGCGCGCGCCTTCGCGTTGCGTTTCGACGGCCGTGTCGTGGCCTATGTCAACCGATGTGCCCATGTGCAGACCGAGATGGATTGGCAGCCCGGCGAATTCCTCGACGCGGAAAAGCGCTACATCGTCTGCGCGATCCACGGCGCGACCTACGAGCCCTCGAACGGGCGCTGTGCCGGCGGACCCTGCGGCCGCGGCCGTCTGCTGGCCATCGATGTCACCGAAAGTGACGGCCAGGTGTATTGGTATCCTTCCCGCGACATTTCGCCGCTCTCGTTCGACGACGATGGCGACGTGCCCCACGACCTGCCGAGCACACCGCCATGAACCCTACCGACGACCCGCCGTTCGAAGCCACGCAGCCGCCGCAGCCGATGGCGTCCGCAGTGCCGCCTGCAATGCCTCGCCCCGGCTACGAGGCCGCGCTGGAACAGGTCGCGCGCGCCATGCTTCAGGACCGGCGCAGCGAGCGCCGTTGGCGCATCTTCTTTCGCCTGGCCTGGCTCGGCGTGGTACTGGCCGTGCTGTGGGCGGTGTTCGTCGCGCGCACCCACGTCAAGGCGCCGACCGGACCGCATACCGCGCTGGTCGAGGTGCGCGGCGAGATTGCTGCCGAAAGCGACGCCAGCGCCGAAGGCCTGGTATCGGCGCTGAAGAGCGCGTTCGAGGACAAGGGCGCGCAGGCGATCGTCCTGCGCATCAACTCGCCCGGCGGCAGCCCCGTTCAGGCGGGCATCATCAACGACGAGATCCGCCGCCTGAAGGCGCTGCACAAGAAGAAGGTCTACGCCGTCGTCGAGGAAATCTGCGCCTCGGGTGCCTACTACATCGCGGTTGCAGCGGACGAAATCTACGTCGACAAGGCCAGCCTGGTCGGCTCGATCGGCGTGCTGATGGACGGCTTCGGCTTCACCGGCACGATGGAAAAGCTGGGTGTCGAGCGGAGACTGCTGACGGCGGGCGAGAACAAGGGCATGCTCGATCCGTTCTCGCCGCAGGACGAGAAGCAGACCGCCTTTGCCAAGGCCATGATCGACCAGATCCACCAGCAGTTCATCAAGGTCGTCAAGGAGGGCCGCGGCCCGCGCCTGAAGGAAACACCGGAGACCTTTTCCGGCCTGTTCTGGAATGGCGAAGAGGCGATGCGCCAGGGCCTGGTCGACAAGATCGGCAATCTCGACTTCGTGGCGCGCGAGGTCATCAAGGCCGAGGAAATCATCGACTACACGCCGCACGAGAACATCGCGGAGCGCCTGGCCAAACGCTTCGGCGCCTCGGTCGGCTACGGCGCGGTCAAGGCCCTGCGCGAGTTGTCGCCATTGCGCTGACCGGGGCTGTGGCGGATCCGACCGACGAACTGGCGCCGCGGGTGGCCGAGCGCCTGGCGGTCGCGCCGCAATACCTGATGCCCAAGCGGGCCATCACGGCGTTCGCGGGCCTTGTCGCGCAGTGGCAAGGCGGCGCGTTCACGACCGGCATCATTCGCCGCTTCGTCGCCAGGTACGGCGTCGACATGGCCGAGGCCGCCGAGCCCGACATCACGCGCTACGCGAGCTTCAACGAATTCTTCACCCGCGCGTTGAGACCCGGCGCGCGAGTGCTGGCCGCAAGCGACCTGGTCTGTCCCGTCGACGGTTCGATCAGCCAGTTCGGCGCGATCCAGGGCGACCAGATCTTCCAGGCCAAGGGCCACCACTACAGCACCACCGCGCTGCTCGGCGGCGACGGCATGCTCGCGGCGCCCTTCGATGGCGGCCAATTCGCGACGCTCTACCTTAGCCCGAAGGACTACCACCGCATTCACATGCCATGCGCCGGCACGCTG
>JBFINI010000359.1:0-3786 GCA_041611275.1 Burkholderiaceae bacterium | reverse complement strand
GACCAATGCTTCGGAGATGACGCAGTTTGCCGACATCGTGCTGCCGTCGACGTTCAACAGCAGCGAGGGACTGTCGGTCGTCACCAACAACGGCAACACGCACGGCTTCGCGACGATCCAGCAGCCGGCCGCCAAGCGGCTGTGGGACGTCAAGCAGGAGGAAACCGAGGTCGTCTGGCTGCTGGCGGCGAAGCTGAAGGCCAAGGGCTTCCCGAACCTGTTCGACTTCCTGTCGACCGAGTTCAAGGATCCGGAGACCGGCAAGACGGCGGGCAACGAGATGGAGTTCGCCGAGATCGCCGCCAAGATCTCCAGCGCGCCGCTGTGGATGCCGAAGGAGCCGCTGAAGGGCGACAAGCTCGAGGGCTGGGCCGACTTCCGCCGGAAGGGCATCTACAACACCGAGAAGTACAGCTTCAAGCGCGGCTGGGGCGGCAAGTTCAATACCGCGACCAAGAAGTTCGAGTTCTTCAGCGAAACCGCGAAGAAGGGACTTGCCGATCACGCCAAGAAGCACGAGACCTCGATCGACGACGTTCTCGCCGTCAGCGGTTACGTCGCGCGCGGCGACCTGGCATTCGTGCCGCACTACGAGCCGCCGAAACGGCACGGCAGCTATCAGGACTATCCGTTCGACTTCATCGACTACAAGAGCCGGCTGAACCGCGAGGGTCGTTCGGCCAACCTGACCTGGTACCAGGAGTTCAAGAAGGTCGACGCCGGCGACGTGTCGTGGGACGACGTGCTGAAGATGAATCCGGCCGACGGCAAGAAGCTCGGCCTGAAGAGCGGCGACATGGTCAAGGTCTCCTCGATGGCCGGCTCGATCACCGTCAAGCTGAAGCTGTGGGAGGGGTTGCGTCCCGGCACGGTGGCCAAGTGCTTCGGCCAGGGCCACTGGGCCTATGGCCGGGTGGCGGCGAAGGACTATGCCAAGGCGTTGCCGCGCGGCGGTAACAACAACGAGATCCTGGTCGACGACTACGACCGCCTGAGCGGCTCGACCGCGCGCAACGGCGGCTTCACCGGCGTCAGGATCCAGAAAGCCTGATCCCAACCCCACAAGCTGAAGGAGATTGAAGATGGCAAGGTTTGGAATGGTCATCGACCTGCAGCGCTGCGTAGGTTGTGGAGCCTGCGCTTTCGCCTGCAAGGCCGAAAACAACACCCGTACCCGTGGCAACGGCCAGAGTTACAACTGGGCCGACTTCGTCATGAAGACCGAGGGCACGTTTCCCAACACGGTGCACATGGCGCTGCCGGTGCTGTGCAATCACTGCGCGAACGCGCCCTGCGTCGAGGCCTGCCCGGTCACGCCGAAGGCGATGTTCAAGACGCCGGACGGCTTGACGATGCACGATCCCGACCTGTGCATCGGCTGCCGCGCCTGCCAGGGCGCCTGCCCGTACAGTGCGGCTGATCTCGACGGCAAGAGCCTCGACGGCTCGACCTACAGCGTGATCAGCTTCAACCCGACCGCGGCCGCCACGCAGCCTTTCTGGGCCGGCAAGACGGCGTTGATCCCGGGTTGCACGCCGACGGCTGCC
The DNA here is from genome assembly GCA_041611275.1 of Burkholderiaceae bacterium. Classification (GTDB taxonomy): domain Bacteria; phylum Pseudomonadota; class Gammaproteobacteria; order Burkholderiales; family Burkholderiaceae_F; genus JADJWR01. The sequence continues at coordinate 2,239 of JBFINI010000359.1, read as the reverse complement.
GAAATGGCGAAGGCCGCCGGGGCGGTGACGCCGACGCTCAACGAGTTCGCCGCCGGCGACGCAATGCCGTTGCGCAAGGCGGGCATCGTGGAAAAATGCACGTTCTGCTTCCACCGCACCAGCCAGGGCATGGCCCCGGCGTGCGTCGAGGTCTGCCCGTCGCGAGCGCGCATCTTCGGCGACCAGGACGACCAGAACTCGGCGATCGCCAAGGTGCTGAAGGCGGAGAAATCGTTCCGGCTGCAGGAAGACAAGGGCACGAAGCCGAACGTTCACTACGTCCACAAGTACAGCGCCCGGGCCTGATGGCCTTGCTCGGGTGAACTCGGGGCGGGCCTGGCCCGCCCTTCTTGTTTCGGGAGCACGGATGGCTGATTACGACCATGACAAGGCGAGTGCGCGCGAAGATCTGTGTCGCTTTGTCGCGGCCTGCTACTACGAGCCGGGGCCTGAGTTCGAGGAAGAACAGCTGTTCGACTCGATGCTCGCCGCCGCGCAGACGCTCGACCCTGGCCTGGCGCAGCAGGTGCGCTTGCTGGGCGCGGCATTCGTCGCCGAGGACCGGCAGGAACTGCTGGTTGATTACACGCGGCTGTTCCTCGGGCCGACTCAGGCGCTGGCCCAACCCTACGAATCGGTGTGGATGACCGGCGAGCGCGCGCTGATGCAGGACTCGACGATGGCGCTGCTCGAGTTGTACGAGCAAGGCGGCTTCGAGATCGCTGACGATTTCCGCGATCTGCCCGATCACATCGCCGCCGAACTGGAATTCCTCTACCTGCTGATCTTCAGGGAAAACGAGGCACGTCGAAGTGGCAACGTTGACGCGCTGGCGGTCACGGTGGCGCTGCGCAAGCGTTTTCTTGCTGAGCATCTCGGCCGCTGGGTCGCACCGTTCACCGCGGCGACGCGCGAGGGCGCGCAGAGCGAGTTCTATCGCCAGCTCGCCGCACTGACCGAACGGTTGGTCGGTCGGGAGGTCGCTGCCGGCGTTGGCTGAGCTGCGACGGCGAAGCGCCGGCGAGCCATGCGGCACGGGGAGCAGAATAGTTGCCGACGACAACTGCCCCGCGCTGCCTGGCGCAGACCGATCGAGCGATGGCCAAGCCCACCGAACCTCCCGTCTGGCGGCAGCTCACTGGCGAGCCGGTGTCCTGCCTCGAAAAGCTCAAGGTGCTGAACGACAATTACCGCGAGCTGCAGCAGATTGCGCAGGACGCGTTCGAGGACGCGCTGCTGATGGACTGCGACGAGGCGCAGATCCGCGAGGCGCTGCACCAACTGATCGAATCGCTGCATAACCCCTACGACAAAGGCGCTTGAACGCCGATGCGCAACGCGCGGCGATCGCGCACAAACGCGATGCTGCCTGTGCCCGGCTTGACATGCTTCTATATTTCGATAATCTTCGAATCATGAAATCAACAGACGCCGTCATCGCACTGGCCGCAATGGCGCAGGACACGCGCCTTTCCGTGTTCCGCCTGCTGGTGCAGCAGGGGCCGAGCGGGCTGGCCGCCGGCGAGATTGCCGGCGCGCTCGGCATCGCCCCGGCCACGCTGAGCTTCCATCTGAAGGAACTGGCGCATGCGGGGCTGGTGTCGTCGCGGCAGGAGGGGCGCTTTGTGTTCTATGCGGCGAATTTCGACGCCATGAACGCGCTGCTCGCCTACCTGACCGAGAACTGTTGCGTCGCCGACTGCGGGCCTGCTTGCGCGCCGGCAGTCGCCTGCAATCCCACCAGCAAGCCATCGCGCACGATGCGCGTCGCCCGCAAGGACACAGCGCCGCACGGCCGCTCCGAAGGCGCTCAGCGCCCCCCTGGGGGGACAGCCCGCAGGGCGAAGGGGGCAACATCAAGGAGCAAGGTATGAAACGCTTTCACGTCCACGTCGCGGTTGGCGATCTCGCCGCGAGCATCCGCTTCTACTCGTCGCTTTTCGCCGCCGAACCGGCAGTGGTGAGGGACGACTACGCGAAATGGATGCTCGACGAGCCGCGCGTGAATTTCGCCATCTCGCAGCGCGGCGGCCGCCCGGGTATCAATCACCTCGGGCTGCAGACCGATTCCGACGAGGAACTCGAGCAACTGAACGCTCAGTTGCGCAAGGCCGATCTCGCCACCCAGGCCGAAAAGGAAGTTGCCTGCTGCTACGCGCGCTCCAACAAATACTGGGTCACCGATCCGAGCGGTATCGCCTGGGAAACGTTTCACACGCTGGGCGTGGTGCCGACTTTC
>JBFINI010000358.1:0-3804 GCA_041611275.1 Burkholderiaceae bacterium | reverse complement strand
GCAGCCTGTGCTGCTGCAGGGCGAGGCCGGCTACTCGCGCAAGGGACCGCGGCCGGCGCAGGCGAGCTACTACTACTCGCAGCCGCAGTTGCAGGTGCAGGCGACACTCGAGTTCGACGGTCGCCGCATCACCGCCAGCGGCCGCGCCTGGCTCGACCACGAATGGTCGAGCACGCTGCTCGATGCCGAAGCCGCCGGCTGGGACTGGATCGGCATGAATCTGGACGACGGCGCGGCGCTGACCGCCTTCCAGATCCGCCGTCGCGATGCCGGCCCGCCGCTGTACGCCTATGCCTCGCTGCGTGCCGGCGGCGCGGCTGAACCGCGCCTGTACGCGCCGCAGGCCGTGCGCTTCGAGCCGATCGAGCACTGGACCTCGGCCCGCACGCGGACTCGCTGGCCGATTGCGCAGCGGATCCGCGTCGGCGAGCGCGTGTTCGACACCGCGCCGCTTCTCGCCGACCAGGAACTCGACTCGCGCGCCACCACCGACGCCGTGTACTGGGAGGGCGCGAGCCTGCTGCGCGAAAACGGCCGCACGGTAGGACGCGGCTACCTAGAGATGACCGGCTACCTCGAACCGATTCGCCTGTAACCGTTGACGCCGGGCACGGCCGGCACAGGCTGCGGGCAAATAATCCGTACGATGCGCCCTTTCCTCGCCAGGAACACCACGCAATGAATGCCCTGCACTGGCCGGCACTGGTCACGCTGGCGGCACTGGCCCTGTGCTTTGCCACCGTCTGGCAGGTCGGCAAGGCGCGTGTCAAATACGGCATCCGCGCGCCGGCCACCGCCGGCCATGAGATGTTCGAGCGCGCTTTTCGCGTGCAGATGAACACGCTCGAGAACACGGTCATCTTCCTGCCGGCGCTGTGGCTCGCCGCCTGGTTCGTCGACGCGCGGATCGCCACCGGGCTGGGCGCCGTCTGGCTCGCCGGCCGCATCTGGTATGCCTTGGCCTACCTGCGCGATCCGCGCCGGCGCGGCGGCGGCTTCGCGCTGGCCTATGCCGCCTGGGGCGGGTTGATGCTCGTCGCCAGCTTTGGCGTACTGCGCGGCCTGATCGTCTCGTGAGCGCCGCCCGGCATTCGTCGACGACCACGGCGGGCACAGCGCCGACCGTCGTCCGCCTGCAGCCGCTGCGCGCGCTGCTGCCGGTGATCATCCGCTACCGGGCGCAGGTCGGGCTGGCGCTGCTGTTCCTGCTCGCCGCTGCGGCCAGCACGCTAGCCCTGCCGTATGCGGTGCGGCTGCTGGTCGACGGCGGGCTGGTGGCCGACGCGGCCGATTCCGGCGCGCGGCTGGTGGCGATCCGCGAGCACTTCCTGCTGCTGTTCGGCGTTGCCGTGGCGCTTGGAGTGTTCACCGCGGCGCGCTTCTACATGGTGACCTGGATCGGCGAACGGGTGACGACCGACCTGCGCCAGGCCGTCTACGCGCACGTGCTGCAGCAGAGCCCGCAGTTCTTCGAGACGCTGAAAACTGGCGAGGTGCTGTCGCGCCTGACCACCGACACCACGGTGATCCAGAACGCGGTTGGTTCGAGCATTTCGATGGGGCTGCGCAACTCGCTGCTCTTCATCGGCGGGCTGGCGATGCTGATCGCCACCAGTCCGCGGCTGATGCTTACAGTGGCCGGCATCATCGTCGCCGTCGTGCTGCCCGCCGTGCTGATCGGTCGCCGCGTGCGCAAGCTTTCTCGCGCCAGCCAGGACCGCATCGCCGACACCAGCGGCATCGCCGGCGAGATCCTCAACGCGATCCCGGTGGTGCAGAGCTTCACGCAGGAATCCGCGGAAACGGCGCGCTTCTCGCTTGCCAACGAGCAGGCCTTCGCCACCTCGATCCGCCGCACTGGCCTGCGCGCGATGCTGACCGCGTTCGTCATCATCGGCGTGTTCGGTTCGCTGCTCTGGGGCCTTCACGGCGGCGTGCAGGCGGTGATGGCCGGCCGCATCAGCGCCGGTCAGTTGTCGCAGACGGCGCTGTACATCGCCGTGGTGGCCGGCAGTGTGGCGGTGCTGGCCGAGGTCTGGGGCGAACTGCTGCGCGCGGCCGGCGCCACTGAGCGGCTGATGGAACTGCTCGGCGCGCGCTCGGCGGTGGCCGACCCGTCCGCACCGTTGTCGCTGCCGCCGTCGCCGGGCGGGCTGCGCGTGGCCTTCGACGCGGTGCGCTTCACCTACCCGTCGCGGCCGCAGCAGCCGGTGCTCGACGGCCTGTCGCTAACCATCGAGCCGGGCCAGACGGTGGCGCTGGTCGGCCCCTCCGGTGCCGGCAAGACGACGATCTTCCAGCTGCTGCAGCGCTTCTACGACATCGACGGCGGCCGACTCACCGTCGACGGGATCGAGCTGCGCGCGCTGCGCCTGGCCGACCTGCGCGCGCGCATCGCCGTCGTGCCGCAGGAGCCGGTGATCTTTTCCGGCACGGTACTGGAGAACATCCGCTACGGGCGGGCGGATGCCACCGACGACGAAGCACTGGCCGCTGCCCACGCCGCCTTCGTCGACGAGTTCGTCCGCAAGCTGCCCGACGGCTACGCGACTTTCGTCGGCGAGCGCGGCCTGCGGTTATCGGGCGGGCAGCGCCAGCGGGTGGCGATCGCGCGCGCAATGCTGAAGAACGCGCCGCTGCTGCTGCTCGACGAGGCCACCTCGGCGCTCGATGCCGAAAGCGAGCGCGCCGTGCAGGCCGCGCTGCAGATTGCCATGCAGGGCCGCACCACGATCGTCATCGCCCACCGGTTGGCCACCGTGCAGCGGGTCGACCGCATCTTCGTGCTCGACCATGGGCGCATCGTCGACGCCGGCACGCACGCCGAACTCGCCGCCCGCGGCGGCCTGTACGCGCGGCTGGCGGCGCTGCAGTTTGCGGCCTAGGTGCGGCGACGGCGCGCCGCGCCCGCGGCAGCCTCAACGGTCAAGGTAACTCCTGGCGTCGGCCAGTTCGACACGCGAGGTGTCGGCGCCGGCCGCGAGCGCGAGCAGCCGTGCGGCGTAGTCACGCGCCTTGTCGGGCAGCGCCGCCTGGCGGGAGGCCTGCGCGGCGCCGGCCAGCGTGCGATAGCGATTCGGCTCCTTGGCCATCACCGTTTCGAACTCGCGCAGCGCTTCGGCCGCGGCACCGCCGTTGAGCAGCGCGTAGGCGAGCAGTTCGCGCGCCGGCGCCACTGGCCCAGGGGTGACGACATGCTTCTCGGTGGCGTCTTCGCGGTCGGCCGCCTTGCGCAAACGGGCTAAACCTTCGACCCGCTGACCCGCGGCGATCATTGCCAGAGCCTGGACCACTTCGGACTGGATGTCGATCTGCTCGACCCAGTAACCAAACTTGGCCGCCGCAGCGTCCTCACGCAAATTGCCAAGCCGCGCCGCCTCGACACGCGCGGCAGCGACATCGCCGATCAATACCGCCCCGATGCCGCGTGCGTAGGCGTTGACGGCCTCGGCATGCGGGTACTTGTTCCAGAACGGATACTCGGCGGCGACATTCAGCGGCAGCGTCGCCGCTTCCTTCCACGCACCCCGCTCTAGCGCGTATCTCGCCGGCATCGCCGCGATCGCGTAGGCGGAAGCAAAGTTGTCGCTGTTCATCGGCGCCGCCCGCAGCTGCCCGAGCACCTGCGCCGCCGCCTGCTCCTGCCCCAGTTGCAGATGCGCGTAGACCATGTAGTCATAGGCGTGCAACCGGTTTGGGATGCTGGCCCGGGCCGACTCGGCCGAGGCGCGGTTTGACTGCACCGACGCCGTCCAGTCGCCAACGCGGGTGAAGATGTGCGACGGCATGTGCAGGGCGTGGGTG
>JBFINI010000357.1:0-3804 GCA_041611275.1 Burkholderiaceae bacterium | reverse complement strand
GGCTACAGCAAGGAAGGCAAGCAGGACGGGCTGCCCGGCATGGTCGGCACCTGGGCCTTTCCCGGCATCGTCTGCGAGGAGTGCCACGGTCCCGGCGCGGCGCACGCGAAGAGCCCGGCCAAGGCCAACATCAAGGTCGACCGCACGCCGGCGGCCTGCGGCAAGTGCCACATCCGCGGCGACGCCGACAAGATTCCGGCTTCGAACGGCTTCATCCAGCACCACGAGCAGTACAACGAGTACCTGAAGGGCGCGCACGTCGGCAAGCTCGGCTGCAACGACTGCCACAACCCGCACAAGCCGTCGCACACGTCGATCAAGGCGACCTGCTCGAGCTGCCATCAGGCCACGGCCAAGCAGTACGAAGGCAGCCGCATGCAGAAATCCGGCGTCGACTGCATCGAATGCCACATGCCCAAGGCCGGGCGCACCGCCGAGGTCTTCGGCAAGTACCAGGCCGATATCCGCACGCACATCATGCGCATCTCGACGGCACCGACCGACAAGATGTTCACCGACGACGGCAAGTTCGCCACCGGCAAGCTGACGCTCGACTTCGCCTGCCTGTCGTGCCATGGCTCGCGTGACATCAACTGGGCGCGCGCCAGCGTGAAGAACATCCATACGCTTGGCAAGTAAGGGCCGCGCCTTCGGGGCCGCTGCCACGCGGCGTCGGCCCCGGCTGATACTCGAACGCCCGCGCCTGCGGGCGTCTTTTTGCGCAGCGCCGAGCGTCGCGGGCGAATCCGGTCAGCACGGTGGCGCTGACATAATCCGCGCTCCGGTTTCGTGCGCCAATACGGAGGCGGCATGCAGACGGTTGCATTCGCAAGAGTCTTGGGGGCGGCGCTGCTTGCGCTGGCGCTTGGCGCCGGCGCAGTGCCGGCCGCGGTGGCCCAAGGCGGCAAGCCGATCCGGATCCTCGTCGGTTTTCCGCCGGGCGGCGGCACCGACGCGATCGCGCGCGTGCTCGCCGACAAGCTGAAGGACGAACTCGACGCGCCAATCATCGTCGAGAACCGGCCCGGCGCCGGTGGCCAGATCGCCGCGCAGGCGCTGAAAGCAGCCGCGCCCGATGGCACCACGCTGTTCATCTCGCACGATCACACAATCTCGATCCTGCCGCTGGTATTGAAGAACCCCGGCTTCGAACCGGCGAAGGACTTCGCTGCCGTGGCGGGCTTCGCAACCTTCGTCAATGCGCTGGCGCTGTCGAGCGGCACGCCGGCCAAGCACTTCAACGACTGGGTCGGCTGGGTGAAGGCGCAGGGCGGCAAGAGCGCGGTCGGCATTCCGGCGCCGGCCTCCGTGCCCGAGTTCCTGGTCAAGGTGCTCGGCGAGCGGTTTCGGCTCGACCTGGCCGCATTGCCCTACCGCGGCAGCGCGCCGATGATGGCCGACATGCTCGGCAACCAGATTCCGGCCGGCGTCGGCTCGGTGCAGGATTTCATCGAGAACCATCGCGCCGGCAAGATGCGCGTGGTCGCGGTGATGGGCACGCAACGGCAGGCGGCCATGCCCGAGGCACCGACCTTCGCCGAGCTCGGCGTCGCCGGCTTCGAGGAGATTCCCTTCTACGGTTTCTTCGCGCCGGCCGGCACGCCGCCGCAGGCAATCGAACGCTTTGCCGCGGCGTTGGCCAAGGTGGTCGATTTGCCCGACGTGCGCGACAAGCTCGTCGGCTGGGGCATGACGACGCAGTTCATGTCGGCGCCACAACTCGCCGCCCGCGAGCGCGCCTATTCGCAGGCCTGGGCCCAGATCATCCGCAAGAGCGGCTTTCAGCCGCAATGACGCCCGCGCCCGATCGCGCATCGCCGTGAGCGCGGTCGATGCGCGCCGCGGTCTAACGGCGAGCGCAGCCGCGCATGTGAAAGAGGAGGCAGGACGATGAAGATCGAGCCGTACCTTTTTCTCGACGGTCGCTGCGATGAGGCCATCGAGTTCTACCGCAAGGCGCTCGGCGCGCAGGTGCAGATGCTGATGCGCAACAGGGACAGCCCTGAGCCGTCGCCGCCGGGCACGCTGCCACCGGGCTCCGAAGACAAGGTCATGCACGCGAGCATTTCGATCGGCGACTCGATGCTGATGCTGTCCGACGGCTACTGCTCGGGGCAACCGAGCTTCGCTGGATTTTCGCTGGCGATCGGCGCGGCCGACGTCGCGCAGGCCGAAAAGCTGTTCAGTGCGCTGGCCGACGGCGGCAAGGTGCAGATGCCGCTCGGCAAGACCTTCTGGTCGCCGGCCGTCGGCACGCTGACCGATCGCTTCGGCGTCGGCTGGATGGTCAACGTCGACGCCTGAGGCGGCTGCCGCCTACTCGCCCATCAGGTGCAGCACCACCTCGCGCCGGTGCGCGCGCGTGCGGTGCTCGTACAGGTAAATGCCTTGCCAGGTGCCGAGCGCCAGCCGGCCGTCGGCGAGCGGCACCGAAAGCTGCGTGGCGGTCAGTGCGCTGCGCACGTGCGCCGGCATATCGTCGGGGCCTTCGGTGTCATGACTGAACAGACGGTCGCCGTCGGGCACCAGCCGGGCGAAGAAGCGTTCCAGGTCGCGTTGAACATCGGGATCGGCGTTTTCCTGGATCAGCAGGCTCGCCGATGTGTGGCGCACGAACACCGTCAGGAGGCCGTTGCTGAGCCCGGTTTCGCTGACCCAGCCGGCGATGCGGCGCGTGATGTCGATCAGCCGGCGGCCAGGCGTGTCCACTTGCAGCACGGTATGCGCCTGGCGCATGAACGCTCGACTCAGATGTGCAGCGGGTGGCCGAGCGCGCGCAGTGCCGCTTCCTGCACCGCCTCGCCAAGCGTCGGATGCGCGTGGATCGCGCCGGCGATGTCCTCCAGCCGCGCGCCCATCTCGATCGACTGCGTGAATTCGCCGGCAAGTTCGGCGACGTCGCGGCCGACCGCCTGCCAGCCGACGATCAGGTGGTTGTCGCGGCGGGCGACCACGCGCACGAACCCGTCGCCGGCCTCCAGCGTCAGCGCGCGGCCGTTGGCGGCGAACGGAAAGTGCGCGTGGAGGCAATCGAGCCCGGCTTTCTCCGCCTCGGCAGGCGAATGACCGACAGTGACGACTTCCGGGTCGGTGAAGACGACTGCGGGAATCGCCGCCGGTGCGAAGCGGCGTTTGCTGCCGGCAATGATCTCGGCGACCGTCTCGCCCTGCGCGCTGGCCCGGTGCGCCAGCATCGGTTCACCGGTGACATCGCCGATCGCCCAGACGTTGCGCATCGACGTACGGCACTGGTCGTCGATTCTGACGAAACGGCCATTCATGTCGAGTTGCAGTCGCTCGAGGCCCCAGCCGTCTGTGCGCGGCCGGCGGCCGATCGCCACCAGCACCTGGTTGGCGACAACCTGCTGCTCGTTGCCGTCCGCATCGCGCATGCGCACCGCGTCGCCGGCCTCGTTCAGCCCCTGCACGGTGCAACCGAGATGCACGGTGATGCCGAGCCGCTGCAGTGACGCGGTCACCGGCTTGGCCAGTTCGGCGTCGTAGGCCGGCAGCACCTGCGGCAGTGCTTCGATGACGGTCACGTCGGCGCCGAGCTTGCGGTAGGCGATGCCGAGTTCGAGCCCGATGTAGCCGGCGCCGACGACCACGAGCCGGCCGGGAACCGCCTTCGGCGACAGCGCCTCGGTCGACGAGATCACGCGACCGCCGAAGGGCAGCGTCGGCAGTGTTACCGGCACGGCGCCCGGCGCCAGCAGCAGGTGCTCGCAGGTGATGCGCCGCGTCTGCTTGCCGCCGGCGCGCTGCGCGCGCACGTCGACCGTCTTGCCGTCGACGATCTCGGCC
>JBFINI010000356.1:0-3814 GCA_041611275.1 Burkholderiaceae bacterium | reverse complement strand
CTCGGCGGCATCGACCGGCACGCTGTCGGCGCCGTTCTCGAAATCGATCGCCATTCGGTTCAGGGCGGCGATCACGTCGGTCAGGGCCGGGGCTGTCGGCCGCGCACGCGAGGCGACCAGCGCTGCGGCATTGCCCTGCTGCGTGATGGCCTCGGCGTCGAATGCGGCTCGCGGTGTCGGTGCTACTGGCATGCAGGCGCGCACCAACATCAGCAGGATCAGCCCGGCGGCGGCCAGTGGCCAGGCCGTGTTCAGGAAGCTGCGCGGCAGGTCGCTGCGGTCGATCACTTCGGCAGCGTTCGGGCTGGCAGCAGGCGTTTGCATCGTGCTCGTATCGGGATCCGGAAAGAGGCGACGGGGGCCGCAGCCCCCGTCGCAGGAAAACAAGCGACGACGGCGGCTTCAGGCGGCCAGCAGTTGACGCAGCACGAACGGCAGAATACCGCCGTGGTTGTAGTAATCGACCTCGATCGGCGTGTCGATACGCAGTTTCAGCGACACGGTGCGGCTCGAGCCGTCGGCCTTGCGGATCACCAGGGTGGCATCCTGCTGCGGTCTGATCTCGCGTTCGAGGCCGAGGATATCGAAGGTCTCATCGCCCTGGATGTCGAGCGACGCCGCCGAATCATCGCCCTTGAACTGCAGCGGCAACACGCCCATGCCAACCAGGTTGCTGCGATGGATGCGCTCGAAGCTGCGCGCAATCACCGCCTTGACGCCAAGCAGTTGCGTGCCCTTGGCGGCCCAGTCGCGCGAAGAACCGGTGCCATATTCCTCGCCGCCGAAGACCACGCTCGAAACCCCCTCGGCCTGATATTTCATCGCTACGTCATAGATCGACATCTGCTCGCCGCTCGGCTGATGCATCGTCAGGCCGCCCTCGATGCGCGAGCCGTCGGCCTTCGGCGGGATCATCAGGTTCTTGATCCGCACGTTGGCAAAGGTGCCGCGCATCATCACCTCGTGGTTGCCGCGGCGGGCGCCGTAGGAGTTGAAATCCGCCTTGATCACGCCGTTCTTGATCAGCCATTGTCCGGCCGGGGAGGTCTCCTTGATCGAGCCCGCCGGTGAAATGTGGTCAGTGGTGATCGAGTCGCCAAAGATGCCGAGCGCGCGTGCATTACGCACCGCCGGCATCGCCGTCGGCTGCATGTCGAAGCCTTCGAAAAACGGCGGCTCGGCGATATAGGTCGACGTCGGCCAGTTGTAGACCTGGCCGCTGCCGCCTTCGATCTGCTGCCACAGCTGGCCCGGACTCTTCTTCACGTTGCCGTAATTGGCCTGGTAAGCCTTCGGGTTCATCGCCTGCTTCATCAGTGCGTGGATCTCGTCCGAACTCGGCCAGAGGTCGCCGATCCAGACGTCCTTGCCGTCCTTGCCCTTGCCGAGCGGCTCGGTCATCAGATCCTTCAGCACGGTGCCGGCAATCGCGTAGCAGACGACCAGCGGCGGCGAGGCGAGGAAGTTGGCCTTCAGGTTGGGGTGGATTCGCGCCTCGAAGTTGCGGTTGCCCGACAGCACCGCGGCGCAGATCAGATCATTCTTGACGATCGCCTCGTTGATCTCCGGTGCCAGGTCGCCCGCGTTGCCGATGCATGTCGTGCAACCGTACGCGGCGACCGCAAAGCCAAGCTTCTCCAGATAAGGCAACAGACCGGTCTTGGTCAGGTACTCGGTAACGATGCGCGAACCGGGTGCCAGCGATGTCTTGATGTGTCGCCTGACCGTCAGGCCGCGCTCGACCGCTTTCTTGGCCAGCAGGCCGGCGGCGAGCAGCACGCCGGGATTCGAGGTATTGGTGCACGAGGTGATTGCGGCGATCAGCACGTCGCCGTTGCCGATCGAGACGCCGCTGGCGTGGGCCTCGGCCTTGCCCTTGGCCTGCGCTGCGGCCATCGTCGAACGGTTGTCGACCATTTCGACCACGTCGAGCGCGGCGCCGGGCTGCGGCGCCGGGGCATCCTGCGCGCTGAGGCCGTCACGATCGGGGAGCGGATAGCGCAATGGCAGCTTATCGGCCGGCTGATTAAAGCCGTTTTCAGTCACCGGCTTCGAGAACAACGCCTTGAACTGCTTCTTGACGCTGCCGATCTCGATGCGGTCCTGCGGACGTTTCGGCCCGGCCAGCGACGGCGCAACGGTCGCCAAATCGAGCGCCACCACCTTCGTGTAGTCGAGTTCGCCCGCCTTCGGCACGCCGAACATGCCCTGCGCCTTGAAGTAGGCCTCGAAGGCGGCGATTTCGTCGCGGGTGCGGCCGGTGCCCTCGAAGTAAGCGATCGTCTTCTCGTCGACCGGGAAAAACCCCATCGTCGCGCCGTATTCCGGCGCCATGTTGGCGATCGTCGCGCGGTCGGTCACCGACAGCGACGCGGTGCCTTCGCCGAAGAACTCGATGAATTTGCCGACCACTTTCTCCTTGCGCAGCATCTCGGTGATCGTCAGCACCAGGTCGGTGGCGGTCACGCCGTCGCGCAGCTTGCCCTTAAGATTGACGCCGACCACGTCGGGGGTCAGGAAGTACACTGGCTGGCCGAGCATGCCGGCCTCGGCCTCGATGCCGCCGACACCCCAGCCGACCACGCCAATGCCGTTGATCATCGTCGTGTGGCTGTCGGTGCCGACCAGGGTATCAGGGTAATAAACACCGTTCTTGTGGTGCACGCCGCGCGCCAGATATTCGAGGTTGACCTGATGCACGATGCCGAAGCCCGGCGGCACCACGCCGAAAGTGTCGAACGCCTGCATACCCCATTTCATGAATTCGTATCGCTCGCGGTTGCGCTGGAACTCGAGCTTCATGTTCAGGTCGAGCGCATTTCTTGAACCGTAGTGATCGATCATCACCGAGTGATCGACCACCAGGTCCACCGGCACCAGCGGCTCGATCGTCTTCGGGTCCTTGCCCTGTCGGGCGGCGACACTGCGCATTGCCGCCAGATCGGCGAGCAGCGGCACGCCGGTGAAGTCCTGCAGCACGACGCGGGCGACGATGAACGGGATCTCGTCGTGGCGCTCCGCCGTCGGCTGCCAGCCGGCGAGCTCGCGCACATGGCTCTCGGTGACCTTCTTGCCGTCGCAGTTGCGCAGCACGGACTCGAGCACGATGCGGATCGAAACCGGCAGCCGCGAAATCTTGCCGAGGCCAGCCTTTTCCAGCGCTGGCAGCGAATACATCTGCGCGGATTTCTTGCCGACGGTGAACGTTTGCAGTGCGTCGAATGGAGCTGTGGTCATTGGTTTTCCTTCAATCGAACCTGGACATCGTAAAGAATTCCCTGATCATCCTGGCAAGTCCCGCTGCCGCGGCCGCCGGAGATGCCTTTCAAGTCGCAGCGCAGGCCGCTGCCATCGGCGGCGCGCAGCAGTGCCTTGGTTTCACCGCCGCTGCTGTCGATGACCACCGGCGCGGTGGCGATGCCGAACCCGGCTCGCCGATGACCTAAGCCGATACCGGCGGTGACATAGCCCGTGCTGCGCTCGGGCGCGTTAACCACCCAGGTACCCGCGTAACTCTTGTCGTCGATGACGATGTTCACCTGCGTGTCGTCGCTGCCGGCCGGACGATACGCCTGGCCTTTATGAATCGTGCCGCTGTCGCGCGGCATCAACGTCAGGTCGTAGCTGCTGGCGCAGGCGCCAAGCAGTGCGGCGGCAAGGAGGATGAACGGCGTGCGGGTCATCGGTCGGTCAGCGTGCGCGAGCAGGGCACAGGTCAGAGCACCATCATGTCGACAAATTCATGAACCGGCTTGGCCGATAACCTCTTCGCGTCAAGGCACAGCGCTTCGATCGCCGCCGCCCGCGATTCTGG
>JBFINI010000355.1:0-3816 GCA_041611275.1 Burkholderiaceae bacterium | reverse complement strand
TTGCGATGAACTGGGTCGGCGCCGTCGGCAAGGCGCCGTGTGTAGGCGCAGGCGAGCGGAAAGTCGTCGCGCGTGCCGCCGCCATGGGCCTGGATCGCCCAATCAAGCACCGCGCAGGCGACGTTCGGCGCTACCGCTTCGATCATCGCGATCTGCGCCCGCGCTGCTGCAGGGCGATGACCTTGGGCGAATCGTCGAATTGCATGCGTCGTCTCTGTCGCCGTGAAGCATAGCCGCTCAGGAGTGCACGCGATTGCTGCTGAACCGGGCGGCGCGTAAAGTCGTTCGTGGAGGAGCGCACCGATGAAAGCGATTGTCTGCAGCGACTGGGGCGGACCGGAGAAGCTGCAACTGACGGATTTGCCGCTACCGCAGCCGAAGGCCGGCGAGGTCCGTCTGCGCGTGCTGGCGGCCGGCGTCAATTTTCCGGATGCATTGATCATCCAGAAGAAATATCAGCTGCAGCCGCCGCTGCCGTTCGTGCCCGGCACCGAGGTGGCGGGCGTCGTCGACGCGGTGGGCGAGGGCACTGGCGCCACCATCGGCACGCGGGTCGTGGCGTTCGTGGGCATCGGCGGCTTCGCCGAGTATGTATGCGTCGATGCCGCATCGACGATTCCGCTGCCCGCGGGGGTGGCCGATGAAGTCGCCGCAGGCTTCACGATGATCTATGCCACCTCGCACCACGCGCTTTACGATCGTGGGCAGTTGCGCGCCGGCGAAACGCTGCTGGTACTTGGCGCCGCCGGCGGTGTCGGCCTGGCCGCGGTCGAACTCGGCAAGCTTGCGGGTGCGCGCGTGATCGCCGCGGCGTCGAGCGATGAAAAGCTTGCCGCCTGTCGTGCTGCCGGAGCGGACGAACTGATCAACTACTCGACGCAGGAACTGCGCGAATCGATCAAGTCACTGACGGCCGGTGCTGGCACTGAGGTCGTCTACGACCCGGTAGGAGGTGATCTTGCGGCACCGGCGCTGCGCGCGCTGGGCTGGCGCGGACGATACCTGGTGGTCGGTTTCGCCGCCGGCGAGATTCCGGCGATCCGCCTGAACCTTTTGCTGTTGAAGGAGGCGTCGCTGGTGGGCGTCTACTGGGGTGAGTTCGCCAAGCGCGAGCCGCAACGCAATACCAAGATGATCGGTGAACTGATGGGCTGGCTCGCGCAGGGCAAGCTCAAGCCGCTGGTATCGAATGTCTACGCGCTCGATGAGACGCCACGGGCCATCGGCGATCTGCTGCAGCGGCGGGCGATCGGCAAGCTGGTCATTCGTCCCTGAGTCAACGACGTGGCGGGGTGACTGCCTGGTGGTGGTGCGGAAGTTTTCTCGGAGAAGAATCATGATCTCGGTTCCGTGGGTTTTTGTCCTAGCAGGACTTTTGATCGCGGCGCCGGGTCGCGCCGATGCCGAGCGGGCGATCTCGAAGGCGGTCGTCGTCGACGCCACCGTCGATCAGGTGTGGGATGCATGGACAACTCGCGAGGGAATCACGAGCTTCTTTGCCCCGGAGGCGAAGATCGAGCCGCGCGTCGGCGGCGCCTTTCATATCTATTTCGATCCGACCGCGGCCGCAGGACTCAAAGGCGCCGACGATATGCGCTTCATGGCCTTGCAGCCGAAGAAGATGATTTCCTTTGACTGGAATGCGCCGCCGAGCATGCCGGAGGTGCGTCAGCAGCGCAGCTTTGTCGTCGTGCGGATCGAGCCGGTCGGCGAGCGGCAGACGCGGGTCCGCCTGCATCACACCGGCTGGGGCGAGGGCGGCGAGTGGGACAAGGCGTTCGCATACTTCGACAACGCCTGGGGCAATGCGCTGGCCAACCTGAGGAAGCGCTTTGAATCCGGACCACAGGACTGGTCGGAGTGGTTGGAGCAGTTGCGCAAGTGGCGCGAACAGGCACAAAAGAAGAAATAGCGTTCTGGCCGTCGGTGCTGCAGTGCTGAGGCCGGCAATCGGCGTTCCGGGGTCGCGTGGAGCGGCATGCGGTGCCGCTGGCAATCCCGTCTCTGCAAGTAGCGCTAGCATCGCGCAGCGAGGCAACAACCCAATCACCGAGGCGCCGCCATGGCCGAAGATCGCTTCAAGCTGACCTACTCGACGATGTTCGATCCGCCGCAGTCGCTGCACGAGCAGTTCAACGGCGCGCTTGCGGCGGCAAAGGCGCGCTTCGGCCGCGACTATCCGATGTGGATCGGCGGCAAGGCGCGATCGGCGGCGGCGTCCTTCGACGTTCGCTCGCCGATCGACCAGGACTGGCTGATCGGCCGTTTCCCACGCGGCGGCGCGAACGACGTCGCAGACGCCATCGATGCGGCTCAGTGCGCTTATCCGAAGTGGGCCGCGACCCCTTGGCGCCAGCGCGTCAAACTGCTGCGCGAGGCGGCGGCGAACATCGAACGGCGGGTCTACGAAATCAGCGCGGCAGTGGCGCTTGAGGTCGGCAAGAACCGGATGGAATCGCTCGGCGAAGTTCAGGAGACAGCCGACCTGATCACCTGGTATTGCGACCAGATGGATGCGAATGACGGCTTCGTGCGTGACCTGCCGCACGATCCGCTGCCCGGCTTCGTCAGTCGCAATCGCACGGTCCTCAAGCCGTATGGGGTGTGGGCGGTGATCGCACCGTTCAACTTTCCGTTCGCCCTGGCTGGCGGGCCGATCGGCGCGGCGCTGGTGGCCGGAAACACGGTGGTGTTCAAGGTGGCCAGCGATACCGCGCTGTCGGGCTGGCTGCTGCTCGAGGCGCTGCGCGACGCGGGCCTGCCAAGCGGCGTGATCAATTTTGTGACGGGCGGAGGTGGCGAGGTCGGCGGTGCGCTTATCGGCGATCCGCGCATTGCCGGGGCGACGTTCACAGGTTCCTACGAGGTCGGCATGGCGATCGTGCGCAAGTTCGCCCAGGGTCCGTGGCCGCGTCCATGCATCGCAGAGATGGGCGGCAAGAACGCCGCCATCGTCAGCCGGCAGGCGGATCTCGAGCGCGCCGCGCTCGGCATCATGCGCTCGGCCTTCGGCTTGCAGGGGCAGAAGTGCTCGGCCTGTTCACGCGTATACGTCGAGCGAGCGGTCGCAGAGCCGTTGCGTCGGCGCCTGGTCGAGCTGACCGAAACGATCCGCGTCGGCGATCCGACGCAGCGCGAGAACTGGATGGGCCCGGTGATCAACCGCGGTGCCTATGAGCGCTACCTGAAGTGCAGCGAGAACCTTGCGCGGCATGGGCGGGTCTTTACCGGTGGCCGCTCGCTGGCCGACGGCGAGCGTGCGCGCGGATACTTCGTTGCGCCAACGGTGGCGACCGCGCCGCTCGACTACAGCCTGTGGCGCGAAGAGAAATTCATTCCGCTAGTGCTGGTCGGTGAAGTCGAATCGGTCGACGAAGCAATCGAACTGGCCAACCGTTCGCAGTACGGCCTCACGGCAGGCATTTACGGCTCGGTCGAGGAAGTGTCGCGCTTTCAAGAGCGCATCGAGGCCGGCGTCACCTACGCCAACCGGCCGCAGGGCGCGACTACCGGCGCCTGGCCCGGCTACCAGCCCTTCGGCGGCTGGAAGGCCAGCGGCACCACTGGCAAGGCGATCGGCAGCTTCTATTACCTGCCGCAGTACCTGCGCGAGCAGTCGCAGACGGTGGTCGAGTAGCCCGCAACGGCGCGGCGAAGCCCCGCGCTACTTGCGGCGGAACAGACCGAGCTTGCGCAGCGGCGCCATCAAGCCAGCGCCTTGCTCTTTCTCCGGCTCTCCCTCGGCGGCAGCCACTGAATCGGGCTTTCTCGCCGGCGCAGCATGCGCTTTCGGATCGCCCAGATACCCGAGCGCCC
>JBFINI010000354.1:0-3828 GCA_041611275.1 Burkholderiaceae bacterium | reverse complement strand
CAGGTGAAACGATGCGCGATCCGGCCTTTCCTTCGTCGGCGCGCAACGTATTCGGCACACCGCTGGCCTGCTGCTGCACGTCGCCGCGCACCGGTTTCTATCGCGACGGCTACTGCCATACGGGGCCGCAGGACCTCGGGTCGCACACCGTCTGTGCAGTGATGTCGGAGGCGTTTCTCGACTTCTCGCGCCGCCGTGGCAACGATCTGTCGACGCCGCGGCCCGAGTTCGGTTTTCCGGGATTGCAAGCCGGCGACCGTTGGTGCCTGTGCGTAAGCCGTTGGAAGGAAGCCCTCGACGCGGGCATGGCGCCTAAGGTGTTGCTGACCGCCACCCATGAGCGCGCGCTCGAGATCGTCACCCTCGAGCAGCTCCAGGCGCACGCCTACAGCGACTGAGGCGAGACGCGAATGCGCCAAGTGCAGGCGATGGTCCTGCGAAAGCCGCGCAAGCCGCTGACCGCGGAAACCATCGAGCTGCGCGATCCTGCCGCCGGCGAAATCCTGATCAAGGTCAGTGCCTGCGGTGTGTGCCGCACCGACCTGCATGTGGCTGACGGTGAGCTGACGCAGCCGAAACTGCCGCTCGTCCTCGGCCATGAGGTCGTTGGCCGCGTGGCGGCTGCCGGTCCCGGCATCGAGCGCTTCAGCAGCGGCGACCGCGTCGGCGTGCCCTGGCTCGGCGCGACCTGCGGACACTGTAGCCACTGCCTCGCGCACCGCGAGAATGTCTGTGACGCACCCGAATTCACCGGCTACACGCGCGACGGTGGCTACGCCCATTACATGCTGGCCCACGCCGACTACGTCTTTCACTTGCCCGACGCCTATGACGACGCCCATGCCGCGCCGCTGCTTTGCGCGGGACTGATTGGCCACCGCGCGCTGCGCTTCGCGCAGGATGCGCAGAGCCTCGGTATCTACGGTTTCGGCGCCGCTGCGCATCTGATCGCACAGTTGGCCATCTGGCAGGGTCGCCGCGTCTTTGCCTTCACCCGCCCCGGCGATGTCGAAGGTCAGGCTTTCGCGCGTTCACTCGGATGCGTCTGGGCCGGCGACTCAAGCCTGCTGCCCCCCGAGCCGCTCGACGCGGCGGTGATATTCGCGCCGGTCGGCAGCCTGGTGCCGGCGGCGCTGCGCGCCACCCGCAAGGCCGGCACCGTCATCTGCGGCGGCATCCATATGAGCGAGATCCCGGCCTTTCCGTACGAACTGCTGTGGAGTGAACGGATCGTGCGCTCGGTGGCTAATCTGACCCGGCTAGATGCCGAAGAATTTCTAGAGCTTGCCCCGCGAGTTCCCATACGCACGCACGTGCAGGCATTTTCCCTGGCACAAGCCAACGAGGCGTTGGACGCGCTGCGTAACGGCCGGGTACAGGGTGCCGCGGTACTGCTGTGCGACTGACCGACTTCCCGGGCTTCCCCCGGATCGTGCTCGACTCCAACGTGCTGCTTGATCTTTGGCTGTTTGACGATCCCGCCGTCCGACCGTTGCGTGCGGCGATCGAGGCCGGCCACCTGCGGGCGCTGCGCAGCGCGGCGTGCGATGCGGAGTTCGCTGAGGTGCTGGCTCGCCGTCGTTTCAGCTTGGATCCGTCCGATTGCGAACGCTTGCTGGCCCGATGGTCGGCGTGCAGCGCGCCGATCGCGGTGATCGCGCCCGCACCGGTCGTCTGCTCGGACGTCGACGATCAGAAATTCCTCGATGCTGCGTTCAGCGCACAAGCCCACGCCTTGCTGACCCGAGACAAGGGGCTGCTGCAACTCGCACGACGCGCGGCCGCGGCCGGTCTGACCATTTGTGTGCCGACGGCGGCGCTTCGACAAATCGAAGATCAAGCCTTGCGCGCTTGAGCGCTATGCGGCTTAGTCGGCCGGGTTCAATATCGCCTGGCGCAGGCCGCGCGCATCGTCGAGCGCGTGATGGCGGCGCAGCCCCATCGCCGCAACCACGGCATCGAGTTGCTCGACCGGCAATGCAACACGCTGCCACAGCACGCCGTCGGGCAGCGATTCACCGCCAAGCAGATCGGCCAGCGCCCAGCGATCGTAGGCGGAATCGGTCACCACGATGACCGGTTGTGGCCGGCGCTGACACAGCCAGCCGGTGAACGCTTCGGCAGCAGTCCCGTGCGGCACCGCATTGCCGTCGAGCAGCGGCAGCACAACGTCAACAACGAAGTCGCTGCACTTGTCTCGCGGCCAGTCGCTGATCTCGCAATAAAAGGCGTTGCCGTCGGTCGCCGCCGCACCGAGGCTTATCAGTTGCGGCTGCAGCAGATCGGTGAATTCGGTGTCAAAGAAGGCGTAGGTACGCGCCGGATCGTGCTGCAGTCGCGTCGGCGGCAACAACGTGAGCAGCATCAGCTCGCTATCGGCCAACGGATTCGGCGACAGGCCCAGCTCGCGCTGCGCCTGCGCGGGATCGGTCACCGAGCGGAACCCGGCCCGCCGAAAGGCTCGCAGCGCGCGTACGTTGCGGCGCGAGGGCCGCAGCGCGAAGTTGTCAACGCCCAGTTCGTCCTGCAGCCAGGTGCAGGCCAGGCGCAGCGCCTCGGAGCCGAGCCCGCTGCTGCAGAAGCGCTTCTCGGCCAGCCACATCTCCAGCTCGACCGCTCCTGCCAGCAGCTGCACGGCACCATAGATGAGCACGCCGATATTTTCCGCACCGCTGCTGATGATCAGCGCGCGGCCGTCGTACGGATTGCCGCGCTCGAACAGATACGACGGATAGTGCGACTCGAACGCCGCGGGCGACGGCACCGGCAGATCCGGATACAGCGGCGCGCCGAGCATCGTCGGCGTGAGATCCGACAGCGCCAGCCATTCATAGGCGCGAACGGCGTCGTTGGGCTGGGCCCGCCGCAAGCTGACTTTCTGTCCGCGAATCAGCATTCGAGGTTCGGGTTGCACCGACGTTTCGCTCCCGCGTGCGCTCAGCCTCGCATTCGCCGGCGCAATGCACCGGAGGCGCTGCCGGCACCAGGGTTATTCTGACGTACGATCGCTTTCGCGCGAAGCGGCGAGGACGCCGCCGACGGCGCTGTCGGCGCCACGCCCGAATGCGCAAGCCTGCGACCATGATCGAAAGCAAGTTGCCCCATGTCGGCACCACGGTGTTCACCGTGATGTCGGCGCTCGCCGCCAAGCACGGCGCGGTGAACCTTGGCCAGGGTTTTCCGGACTTCGATTGCGATCCGCAACTCCAGGCGCTGCTGGCCGAGGCGGTCGCGGCCGGACACAACCAGTACGCGCCGATGACCGGCGTGCCGGCGTTGCGCGCGGCAATCGCCGCCAAGACGGCCAGACTGTATGGCCATGTGTACGACGCCGACACCGAGATCACCGTCACCGCCGGCGCGACGCAGGCGATCATGGCCGCCGTGCTGTCGGTCGTCCGCGCGGGCGACGAAGTGATCGTGCTCGAGCCGACTTACGACAGCTACGTGCCGTCGATCCTGCTCGCCGGTGGTAAACCCGTCTACGTACCGCTCGACCCCCGGCGCGGCTACGCCCCCGACTGGGAACGCATCGGCGCGGCGATCACGCCGCGCACCCGGCTGATCATGCTGAACTTTCCGCACAACCCCAGCGGCTACTGTTTGAGCGCCGATGATCTCGCCGCGCTGCAGGCGGTCGTGCGCGACAGCCGCGTCTTGTTGCTGTCCGACGAGGTCTACGAACACGTCGTCTTCGACGGCCGGCCGCACGAATCACTGGCTTGCGCGGCCGAGCTGGCCGCGCGCACCTTTCTCGTCTCCAGCTTCGGCAAGACCTTTCACACCACCGGCTGGAAGGTTGGCTACTGCTGTGCACCACCGCCCCTG
>JBFINI010000353.1:0-3831 GCA_041611275.1 Burkholderiaceae bacterium | reverse complement strand
GCCGGCGCGGTCGGTGCCTCCGCATCGAGCAGCCTCGTCGCCGGCATCGTATTCAGCGCCTCGAATTCGAGGTCGGCCAAGTCCGGGGCGCGTTCATGTCCGGCCGGGGCCTTGCCGCGCTGGGTCGTTGGCGCCATTGCGCTGGTCCCGGGGTCGACCGGCAATACGGTATCCACGCCCATGCGGGAGTCGGGCATGACTGACTCCGACGCCGGGCGCGGCATCTGGCTCGGACTGGGCTCGGTGAACTGCTCCTCGAAGCCTGAGTCGGGCGCGTCGCCGCCCAAGGTGGCCGGCGGCGCCATAAATCCGCCGCTCATGGCGCCAGCAGCGCCCACCGTTTTCGGTCCGATTCGCAGTTCGGTCGTCGGTCCACGCGAAGACAACTCGGCCCCCGCGGCCGCGGCGAACATCGGATTGGCCGGATCGATCGAGCGCCCGATCACCGCAGCGCGGTCCCAGTCCTCGCCCTCGCCGCCGGTGCGCTGTTTCAGATCGGCGATGTGCTGCGCGAACCCGGCCTTGTCGCCACGGCGCGCCAGGATCTCGATCAGCTTGACGCGTGCCGGATGGCGGTCAGGCTGCAGTCGCAGCGCCTCTTTGAGGATGTCCTCGGCCTGCTCCTCGCGACCGTAGGCAATGTAGACATCGGCTTCGGCAACCGGATCGACTTCGGTCGAATCCAGCTGCGAGGCGGCCGGAATGAAACTCGAATTGAAAGTGCTGGCCGCACCGGTATCGACACTGCGGCCGCCGGTCTGCCCGAACAGCGAGTTGCCGCGCGCAGCCTCGCCGGCGACGTCGAAGTCTTCCTGCTCACTGGACGACTTGCGCCGGCGATACATGCCAATACCGATCAGGCCGGCCAGGACTGCGCCCAAACCGGCCACAATCGGCAGGTTCGACCCGATCAGCCCGGTAAGGAAGCCCTCTTCTTGGGCCGGCGCTGGCGCTGCTGCCTGGGCTGGCGCTTTGGGTGGCTCGGCCGGCGTCGCCGGCGCGGGTGCCGGTGGCGCCGCAGCCGGTGCAGGTGCGGCCGCTGCCGGCGTTGGCGCAGGCTCCGCTGTGGGCGCTACGGCTACTGGCGCCGGGCTAGGCACGGGCGCAGGAGCAGTGCCGGCCTTGGTTTCGGCTGCCGCCTGCGCCTGAGCACCGGCCTTGCTCTGCAGTTCCAGCGCTGCCTGCAACTGCTGATTGACTTTCTCGAGTTCGGCAACGCGATCGAGGAGGTCCTTGAGCTGCCGATCGCGCGCGACTGCTTCGTCACCCGCCTTGGTGGACGGCGTGCTTTGTGCGATCTTCAGCTGATCGCCGGTGGCCGCCGCGCCGCGGTCTTCGACACGCGTCGTGATGCGGCCCTGGCCGACCGCGCCGCCTGCGACAGCCCCGGTGGCGGTGGCCGCCTGCGCCAGCCGACTGCGATAGCGGGCAAAGTCCGCACTCTGCGTTGCAATCTCGCGGCGCGCCGCCGCGCCATCGACGGCAACGACCTGCTGTTCTTCGGGAATCTTGAGCACGCTGCCCGCGCGCAGGTTGTTCATGTTCTCGGCAATGAAGGCGTCCGGGTTGGCCCGGAAAAGCGCCACCAGCATCTGGTCGAGCGAAGCCGCGGCAGGGCGGGTCCGCTCGGCAATGCCACTCAAAGTGTCACCGCGCTTGACTTCATAGCTCGATCCTGTCGCAGCCACTGCCGATGGCCGCGATGGCGCCGCCCGTGGCGCCGCTGAAACAGCAGGAGCAGGTGCAGGCGCGGCGGCCGCGGGCGCCGGTGCAGCGGGCCGCCCGGCGGCTGGCGCGACCACCTCCTGCGTCGCCCGCAATGCCGGCGGATCGAGCAGCACCGTGTATTCGCGCAGCACACGCCCGGTCGAAGACGTCAGCTCGATCAGCAGGTCGAGATACGGTTCGTTCACCGGCTTGGGCGACGCAATACGCACGACAAAGCCACCGTCGCCGCGTCGCTCAAGCGCCAGTCGCAGCCCGGTCAGGGCTGCATTGAAGTCGAGATTGGCCTGACGAAACGCAGACATCGACGCCAGCCGCACGGCAAGCGATGCCGCCTCTTCGCGGCTGACGGCCGTGACTTCCACTTCCGCCCTGAGCGGCTGCCCCAGCGCTGACTGGACCGTGATACGCCCGAGTCCGGCGCTATAGGCCGCAGGGGTCGCAAACGCCAAGCCCATTGCCAACGCCAGCGCGCAGCGGCTCGGCGCACGCATAGATTTTTTCATTGCCACAGTTGCCCCTCGGCGGCGGTCAGTTCGAATTTTGAAATTAGCATCAGCTACTTAGCACTGCAAGCTGACAAACCGCCGCAACTGATCGTCCGTGCGGCTGAAGTTGTCCTACGGATCGCACAGTCTCGCCGTCCGAATGCCTTAGACCCAACCGACCGGGTCAATCGAGCCGACCGAGCAGGATGCGCAACATGCGCCGCAACGGCTCAGCCGCACCCCACAGCAACTGGTCACCGATGGTGAACGCCGAAAGATACTCACCGCCCATCGCCAGCTTGCGCAGGCGGCCGATCGGGATCTCCATCTGGCCACTCACGCGCGCCGGCGACAGTTCGCGGATGCTGTCGTCGCGCCGGTTCGGAATCACCCGCACCCAGCGGTTGGCCGCGGCGAGCTTCGCTTCGATCTCCGCCAGTGGCACGTCCTTCTTCAGCTTGATCGTCAGTGCCTGGCTGTGACAGCGCATCGCGCCGACGCGCACGCACAGCCCCTCGACGAAAAGTGAACCGGGCTTGCCCATTTCCGGACGGCCGAGAATCTTGTTCGCCTCGGCACCGCCCTTCCACTCCTCGCGGCTGACACCGTTGCCCAGATCCTTGTCAATCCACGGAATCAGGCTGCCCGCCAACGGCACACCGAAGTGCTCTTTCGGCAACTGATCCGAGAGCAGCGCGGCCCCGACACGCCGGTCGATCTCAAGGATCGCCGAGCCCGGGTCGGCGAGCAGATCCTTGACCGACGCATGGGCGTGGCCCATCTGCGCGATCAGCTCGCGCATGTTCTGGGCGCCAGCTCCCGAAGCCGATTGGTAGGTCATTGCGGTGACCCACTCGATCAGATCGGCCTTCAGCAGGCCGTCGATGGCCAGCATCATTAGGCTCACCGTGCAATTGCCGCCGATGTAGTCCTTGATGCCGCGGCCCAAGGCGGCTTCAATGACTGGCATGTTGACCGGGTCGAGGATGATGACGGCATCGTCTTTCATGCGCAGGCTCGATGCGGCGTCGATCCAGTAGCCGTTCCAGCCCGAGGCGCGCAGCTTCGGATGCAACGCACTGGTGTAATCGCCGCCCTGGCAGGTGACGATCGCGTCGCAGGCCTGCAACGCTTTCAGGTCACTGGCGTCCCTCAGTAACGGCTCGGCACTCCTTACCTTGGGCGCGGCGCCGCCAGCACTCGAGGTGCTGAAGAAGACCGAATCAAACAATTCGAAATCGCGCTCAGCGGCCATGCGGTCCATCAGCACTGAGCCAACCATGCCGCGCCAGCCGACGAATCCCACTTTCATCGCACTACTCCCTCCGTCAACTTCACCCGAACGTTCACAGGGCGGCGATCACCGCGTCGCCCATCGCCCGCGTGCTGGTGCTGCGCACCCCGCGCTCAGCGATGTCGGCGGTGCGCAACCCCTGCGCCAGCGCCTTGCGCACGGCCGCCTCAATCCGCTCGGCCTGCTCCGCACGATCGAGCGAATAGCGCAGCATCATCGCTGCCGACAGGATCGTCGCCAGCGGATTGGCCACGCCTTTGCCGGCAATATCCGGCGCGCTGCCGTGGCTTGGCTCATACTGGCCCTGCCCCTTTTCATTCAGGG
>JBFINI010000352.1:0-3834 GCA_041611275.1 Burkholderiaceae bacterium | reverse complement strand
GCTCGAGAAGATCGACGGCAAGCCGCAGGTGCCGCTCGCCGTGCGCGCGAATACTCGATACCAGAACCGGACCGTCTCGCTGCAGCCCGGCGATGCACTGTTCGCCTGCACCGACGGCGTGGTCGAGGCGATGAATGCCGCCGGAGAACTGTATTCGGCCGAGCGGCTGGAGGCGCAGTTGCGCGAGGCCGTCGCCGCCGCGCCGGAAGAACTGGTGCAGGCGGTCAAGCGGCACGTCGACGAGTTCACCGGTGGCGCACCGAAGGCCGACGACGTGACTCTCCTGGCGCTGCGCCGGCCGCCGGCGCCGGGCTGACCGGTGCCGGCAGCCAGGGCCATGTCGGTGAGAAACGAAAAGGGGTGAGGCGATGCCCGCCGCTCTTCCGAGCACGACGGAGCTGGTCATTCGCAATGACCTCGCGCAGCTTGCGCTTGTCAGCGAAGCGATGGAGCGCATCGGCGTCGAGTTTGGTCTGGCGCGCAAGCCGCTTTATCAGTTGCAGGTCGCGCTCGACGAGATGGTCAGCAACGTGATCAAGTACGCGTGGCCCGAAGGCGGCAGCCATGAGATACGCGTGTGCATCACCGTCGGCGGCGGGCAGGTGAAGACCGAGATTGCTGACGACGGCAGGCCGTTTGACCCGCTGCAGGCGCCGCCGCCGCAGCCGCCGCCGCCGGGACAGAGGCGGCGACCCGGCGGCCTGGGCGTGCACATGGTCAAGCAGTTCATGGAAAAGATCGAGTACGCGCGCCGTGACGGGCGGAACTGCCTGACAATGACCAAGCAGTGCGACGTCGGCGTATCGAACCCGTAAACAGGAGCAGAACACCATGAGCGCCAATTCCCTCGAAATTGCGGAAATACGCTCCGGTCAGGCCTGCATACTGGCGCTGTCCGGCCGCATCGACAGCACCAATGCCGACCAGTTCAGCGCGCGCATCAGCAAGCTGCTCGAGGCCGGGGAGAAGAACCTGCTGGTCGATTTCAAGGAGGTGCTCTACCTAACCAGCGCGGCGTTTCGCGTGCTGCTGGTGGCCACCGACGAAGCCGAGCGCCGTGCTGCCCGGTTCGCCCTGTGCAGCGTGGTGGGCCAGGTGAGGGAATTGTTCGAAATGGGCGGATTGCTCGACGCCTTCACCGTGCACGCGTCGCGCGAAGAGGCGCTGGTGCAAGCGCGGTGACGCTGGCGGCAGCCCGATGAAGCGCCCCGTCGGGCTGCTCTACTCGGCAGACCAGGTCCCGCCACCTGCGGTGCTTGCGTTCTCTGCGGCACAGCACATGGCGGTGATGGCGGTCACGCTCGTCTTCCCGATCATCATCGCGCGCGAAGCGGGCCTGACATCGTCGCAGCAGACCGACGTCGTTTCGCTGTCGATGCTGGCCATCGGCGTCGCGACGGTCCTGATCTGCCTGCGCTCCCGTTTCATCGGCTCCGGATACCTGTGCACGGCCGGCTACACCGGGATCTACCTCGGACCTTCCTTGTTCGCCTTGCAGCAAGGGGGATTCGCCCTGGTGCTCGGGATGACAGCCGTCGCCGGCCTGATGCAGGTCGCCATCGCGCCGCTGCTGCGCCGGCTGCGGCCCCTGCTTCCGCCTGAAATTGCCGGGCTGGTCATCGCCATCATCGGCCTGAGCCTTGCCGTGCTCGGGGTGCGCTACGCGCTCGGAGTTTCCGATGGCCGAACGATCCAGCCGACGCACGCCGCGGTTGCCGGCATCACCCTGACGATGATGGTCGTGCTGAACATCTGGGCCTCCGGCTTTCTCAAGCTGATCTGCGTGCTGATCGGCATCACGGTGGGTTTTGCGGCGAGCATGGTGTTCGGCCTGTTCGAGGCCTCCGCACTGGCGCCGCAGGAGGGCATTGGGCTGTTGCGCCTTCCCGCCATCGAGCACCTGGGCTGGAGCTTCGATCTGACGAGCGTTGTCCCGTTCGCCGTGGCGGCCATCGCGGCGACGCTGCGAATCATGGGCGACGTGTCGAATGCACAGCGCCTGGACGATGCCGAGTGGGTTCGGCCCAACTTCGGATCGCTGACCGGTGCGGTGACCGCCAACGGTGTCGCCTCGGCGTTCTGCGGGCTGGTCGGAAGCCCCGGAATGAACAGCTACAGCGCTTCGATCGGCCTGGCCAGCGCCACCGGCATCACCAGTCGCAGCGTCGGTTATGCCGCCGGCATCGCCTACGTGGTGCTGGCGTTCGTCCCGGTCGCCGGGGCCGTGCTGGTCGCGATGCCGGTTCCGGTGATCGGCGCGGTGCTTTTTTTCGTCTCGGCGTTCATTTTCACCAGCGGGATACAGATGATCACGGCGCGCCTGCTCGACGCGCGCAAGGCGACGGTCATCGGCTTTTCCTTCGCCATGGCGGTGATGGCCGACATCTACCGTGAGATGTTTGCCGCCGCGCCGGCGTTGCTCAAGCCCATTTTCGACAACTCGCTCGTGCTCGGGACGGTGTGCGCCGTGCTGCTGAACCTCGTCATGCGCATCGGCGTGCGGAAGCGCGTATTGCTGGTGCTCGACACGCAGCAACTGAACCGGGAAACGGTGGAGCAGTTCCTGCTCGAGAACGGTGCGCGCTGGGCGGCGCGGCGCGACATCGTCAACCGCGCGGTATTCGGCGTCATGCAGGTGCTCGATGTGATCGGGCAGCCGGCCGGCGGCATCGAAATCGAGGCGCGCTTCGACGAGTTCAATCTCGACGTGCGCGTGCGCTACTGGGGCAGCCCGCTGCTCATTCCCGAAACCAAACCCACTCCTCGCGAGATCGTCGCCAGCGAAGACGGTGAGCGGCGGCTTGCCGGTTACCTGCTGCGCCGCAGTGCCGATCGCGTCGGCTGCCGCGCATCGGGCGAGCGGGCGGAAGTCGACCTGCACTACGAGCATTGAGAAAGCCGGTGCCCGGACTGCGTCCGGGAGGCAGCGGATCAGGGAAGCCCGATGGTCGAAAAAGACATCGAACTTTTCAACGACAGCCTCGAGCGGTGCACCGCGAGCGCCGACTTCCTGCAGCGCTTCTATGACCTGTTCCTCGCGTCGTCCGGCGAGGTGGCGCAGAAATTCGCGCATACCGACTTTCGCAAGCAGACCCGGCTGCTCAGGACATCGCTGTACATCATGATGCTTTCCAGCGACGACCCCGAACTGGGCGCGCATCTGCAGAGGCTGGCGCAGCGTCACGGCAGAGCCGGCCTGGACATCAGGCCGGAACTGTATGACCTGTGGCTCGACTGCCTGCTGCAAGCCGCCGCGCAATTCGACCCGAAGTTCGATGACCAGGCCGCCAGCGCCTGGCGGCAGGTGCTGCAACCGGGCATCGAGTTCATGAAGTCAAAATACTGACGCGCGGGCGATTTCCTGCATCCGGAGCGGCATTCGTCGGGTCGCATCGCCGCGCCAGATCGTTTCGGTCTGCTTGCCGTGAAAGCAGCGAATCACATGGCGTGTATGACGCCGCGCGTTGTAGCAGCGCAGTGGACTGCGGCCGGCTGCGTGGCTCTCGGCCCGACTTCGACGCGGACCGTACGCCGGAAAAGAACAAGAAGTCTTGAACCAAAGCGTCCTGGAGTGGTCAGTGGGCGAGACACAAGACAACCCGATTACAACCGTGTCGATATTTCCGCTTGCGCCAACGCGCATCCTCGTTCTGCTGCTCCCCGCTGCCGTCCTCGCCCAGCCCAATCCTGCCGGCATTGACTGGCAGGACATCGGCGGGTTCAGCATCGCCCGCACCGAGACCACCATCGGCCAGTTCCGCCGCTTTGTCGACGCTACGCGCACGGTCACGCGCGCCGAGCGCAACGGCGGCGGCGAGGTTTACGAATCCGGCT
>JBFINI010000351.1:0-3836 GCA_041611275.1 Burkholderiaceae bacterium | reverse complement strand
GTATCCGTGTGCTGCAAAAGGCATTCCGGCTGCGTACCTGCGAAGACACGGTGTTCGCCAATCGCTCGCGGCCGTGCCTCCTGTATCAGATTCAGCGTTGCACCGCACCGTGCGTCGGCCTGATCGACGCCGATGCTTATGCGGCCGACGTCGATCGCGCGGTGCGTTTCCTGCGCGGGCAGGCCGACGAGGTGATGGCCGAACTGGAAGCGAAGATGCAACGGCTCGCCGACGAGCTTCGATTCGAAGAGGCCGCAGCGGTGCGCGATCAGTTGGGCAGCCTGTCGCGCGTGCTGCACCAGCAGGCGGTCGATACCACCGGCGGTGATACCGATGCCGACATCATCGCCGTGGCGATCGAGGTAGGCCAGGTCTGCGTCAATCTGGCGATGGTGCGCGGTGGGCGCCATCTCGGCGACCGCCCGTACTTTCCGGCGCGCACACCGACTGGCGAGCCGGCCGAGGCGCAGGAGGCGCTCGAAGCATTTGTCTCGCAGCACTACAGCGATCTGTCGGCGCCGCCGGTGCTGATCGTCAATGCTGATCTCGATGCTGACGAACTGGCGCCGATGATCCGCGCTACCGGTGGGCGGTTGCAGATCCTGCGCCAGCCACAAGGCCAGCGTCGGCGCTGGCTCGAAATGGCCGAGGCCAATGCAAGGCTGGCGCTGGCGCGCCGACTGGCCGAGGAAGGATCACAGCAGGCGCGCACGCTGGCACTGATCGATGTGCTCGGGCTCGATGCGCCGGACAGCGATCCGGCCCGCTTGCGTGTCGAATGTTTCGACATCAGTCACACGATGGGCGAGGCCACGCAGGCCGCCTGTGTCGTCTATCACGATCACAGCATGCAAGCGGCCGAGTACCGGCGCTTCAACATCGAAAACATCGCTCCCGGCGACGATTACGCGGCCATGCGCCAGGCGCTTTCGCGCCGCTATCAGCGTCTCGCGCGGGGCGAGGGAATTTCGCCCTCACTAGTGTTGATCGACGGAGGCACCGGGCACGTTGACGTAGCCCGGCAGGTGTTCGAGGAACTGGGCCTCGATGCGGGAATACTGGTCGGCGTGGCTAAAGGGCCGGAACGCAGGGTCGGGATGGAAGAACTGGTGTTTGCCGACGGAAGACGGGCGGTGCAGCTCGGCCGCGAATCGCAGGCGCTGCTGCTGATCGCACAGATCCGCGATGAAGCGCACCGTTTCGCGATCACCGGCATGCGCGCGCGGCGGGCGAAGGCGCGCAACAGCTCGCAGCTGCAAGACATGGAGGGTATCGGGCCAAAGCGCCGGCAACGCCTGCTTTCCCGTTTCGGCGGGCTGCGGGGATTGATGGCAGCGTCGGTCGACGACATCGCGCAGGTCGACGGCGTTTCCCGTAAGCTCGCCGAGCGCGTTTATGCGCAACTGCACGGACAGCCTGTCTAGCATGACGTATCCGAGCCACCGCTCGAAAACATCGCCCGCAAGCGGCCGCCTGCCGGCTTGGGCGCCGCCTGTGCTGCGCTGAGTCGCCATGCCGATCAATCTGCCGATGTTCTTGACGTGGGCGCGGATCGCGATGATCCCGATGATTATCGGCGTCTTCTACGTGCCGGACGCGTTGATCGCGGCGCACTGGAAGAACGTCTCTGCCTGCACGCTGTTCACGCTGGCAGCGATCACCGACGGCTTCGATGGCTACCTGGCGCGCAAGTACCACATGATCACCCGTTTGGGCGCGTTCCTCGACCCGGTGGCCGACAAGCTGATGGTTTGCGCCGCCTTGGTCGTGCTGCTCGCCCTCGGCCGTATCGATGAATTCGTCGCGCTGGTGATCATCGGCCGCGAGATCACCGTTTCTGCACTGCGCGAATGGATGGCCCAGGTGGGCGCTTCGGCCAGCGTGGCCGTCAACTGGCTGGGCAAACTGAAGACGATCATGCAGATGGTCGCCATTCCGGTACTGCTGTTTCACGATCCGCTCTTCGGCGTGATTCCGGTGGCCACGATCGGCACGGTGCTGATCTATGTCGCGGCGGTGCTGACCGTCTATTCGATGTTCTACTACCTGCGACTGGCTTGGCCGTACCTAACCGGGCATGAGGCGCGCTAAGTCGTCGCTTTTGACAGTGCGAACGCGCCCGATATAATTCGCACCTTCGCGGGAATAGCTCAGTTGGTAGAGCGCAACCTTGCCAAGGTTGAGGTCGCGAGTTCGAGACTCGTTTCCCGCTCCACAATGCACGCGGGGGAAGCTTGACGGCTTCCCCTTTTCATTGCGGGTGCCGACGACCGCGCCGCTACAATCGGTGCACGAGTTCGTGGCGGGGTGGCAGAGTGGCCATGCAGCGGACTGCAAATCCGTGTACGCCGGTTCGATTCCGACCCCCGCCTCCAGGTTTTGCGCCGCCGGTGCTGATCGGCGCGCGGCTAGATCCGATCAACGCGTGCCGCGGTGGTGAAATCGGTAGACACAGCGGACTTAAAATCCGCCGTGCGTGAAAGCGCGCATGCCGGTTCGAGTCCGGCCCGCGGCACCAGGGTTTCGCAAGGCCGTCTTGAAAGTCTTTGATCTTCTATGCGATGAACAGCACCGCTTCGAGGGCTGGTTTGCCTCCGCCGAGGCGTTCGACTCGCAGCTGGCGAACGGACAGGTGCAGTGCCCGTTTTGTGGATCGACGAAGGTCGGCCGCGTACTGTCGGCGCCGCGCCTGAATCTCGGCGCCGAGCCGCCGCAGCAGCAGGTGGCTGCAATGCCGACCGCTGAGCAGATGCAGACCTTCTTCCTCAAACTGGCGCGCGAGGTCGTCGCCAACACCGAGGATGTCGGCGAGCGCTTCCCCGAGGAAGCGCGGCGAATTCATTACAAGGAAGCGCCGGAACGCGGTATCCGCGGCCTGACGACGCGCCAAGAAGCCGACGCACTGGAGGAAGAAGGCATCAAGGTGCTGCCGATGCCGCTCGCCCACCTGCTCAAGGATCCCGTCCAGTAGTCGGGCGGCGTCGGATCGATCGGTCCAGCCTTTAGTCGCGGCTCAACGTTTTTCGTACTGGGTTGCCCCGAACAGCGTTTCGCGCGCCTTGTCGTCGATGAGCGGCTTGCGGCGGTCGGCAAGCACCTTGATGCCGCGTTGCACCGCCGGCCGGGCAGCGATGTCATCGAACCAGCGTTTGACGTTCGGATAGCCGGCCAGATCGACGCCTTGATTGGCATGGGAGCGCGTCCACGGGAAGATCGCGATATCGGCGATACCGTAGTCGCCGGCGAAGTACGGGACCTGCGCCAGGCGCTTGTCCATCACGCCATAAAGCCGCCTGGCTTCGTTGGTGTAACGGTTGATCGCGTATTCAATTTTCTCCGGCGCGTAAATGCGGAAATGGTGCGCCTGGCCGAACATCGGCCCGACGCTGCCCATCTGGAACATCAGCCACTCGAGCGCGATGTATTTCGCCCGAACGTCGGCAGGCAGAAACCTGCCGGTCTTGCCGGCCAGGTAGATCAGGATCGCGCCGGATTCGAACATCGAGATGGGCTTGCCATCCGGTCCCTCACTATCAACGATCGCCGGGATTTTGTTGTTGGGACTGATGCGCAAGAACTCAGGCTTGAACTGATCGCCGGCGCCGATATTGACGGCGTGCACACGGTAGGGAAGGCCGCATTCCTCGAGCATGATGTGCACCTTGTGGCCGTTCGGTGTTGACCATGGATAAACATCGATCATCGATGAGCTCCTTCCTTGGCGGGCAGTGGGACATGCTTGGCGATATCGTGCTTGGCGACCGCGTTGCGATGAACTGGGTCGGCGCCGTCGGCAAGGCGCCGCGTGTAGGCGCAGGCGAGCGGAAAGTCGTCGC
>JBFINI010000350.1:0-3848 GCA_041611275.1 Burkholderiaceae bacterium | reverse complement strand
TCGCCGCCAGTAGCGCCCGCTCCGCGATCCGGTACACATCGGGTTCGAACGCGCGCGGTCGCGTCGCCGCCAGTTGTGCGGCCGCCTCTTGCGTTTGCACCGTGCCGAGCCAGCACCAGTGGTCGAACACGTGCAGGTCTTCGCGCCGGCTTTCGGCGGCGCACTCGATAAGCGCCACCGCGCCGGAAAAAGGCCAGGCAGGCAGACGGCGGGGTTCGAGCAATTCGCGCACGCGCGCCGCGTGCGCCTCCGGCGTTTCGGCGCCGACGCAGGCACCCGCGCAGCGGCGGATCTGCCAGTTGAAACACGGCGCATCGGCCGCGCCGCGCCGCGAGCGAGCTTCGAGCTTCATCGTCTTCAGACAGAGTCCGTTTTCGGCGGCGAGATGCTGCAGGAGCCGACGCGCCGAGACGCGCGACGAAAACGGGCCGTAGTGCTCGGGCAGACGTTCCAATGGCACGCTCGCCGCCGGCACGAAGCGCGGCCGCGCCAGCTCATCGAGGGTGAAGAAGACCTGGCTTAACTTCCGGCGCAGTGCGATGTTGTGCGCCGGCAGGCGGCTCTTGACCAGTTCGGCCTCGCGCAGCCGCGCGCCCATTTCGCCGGCGGTTTGTTCCCACTCGATGCGCTGCACTTCCTGCGACAGCCGCAGGTCGGCGCCCGATGCATGATCGCTGGAAAAATGGGATAGCACGCGCGCCTTCAGGTCGACGCTCTTGCCGATGTAGATTGGATGTGCGTTGGCGCCGAACAGCAGGTACACACCCGGCGCATGCGGAATCTCGTCCAGCAGCTGCGGTGGCAGCGCCGGCGGTGTGCTCGGCCGCGCCAGCAGCCGATCGACTGCCGCTTCGAGTTCGGCCGACGTGTGACGTCTCTGCAGCGTCTGCAGCAGCCGCCACAGCACGCGTGCGTCGCCAAGCGCGCGGTGCCGCTGCTCACCGTCGAGACCGAAGCGCTCGACGATCGCATCGAGCGAATGCGGACTGCGGTCGGGGTACAGGTGACGCGATAGCCGCACCGTGCACAAGGTGGCGGCGCGCCAGTCGACACCGGCGCGGGCGAACTCGGCCTTGAGGAAACCGTAATCGAAGCGCGCATTGTGGGCAACGAAGATCGCCTCGCTCAGGCGGTCGTACAGCGCCTCGGCAATCTCGGCGAAGCGCGGTGCCTCGCGCACCATTTCATTGGTGATGCCGGTGAGCCACTGGATCTCGGCCGGAATCGGCACCCCGGGATTGACCAGCGTCGACCATTCGCTCACTCGTTGCGCGTCGCCGTCGGTCTCGACCGTGACCACGCCCACTTCCGTCACGCGCTCGCGCGCTGGCGAAGCCCCGGTCGTTTCGACGTCGACGAATACCCAACGGCGGTCGCGATAGTTCCCGATCATTTGACTCAGTTTAGTGATCGCGCCGTCACCGGCATCGTCGATCGT
Organism: Burkholderiaceae bacterium; assembly: GCA_041611275.1. Taxonomy (GTDB): domain Bacteria; phylum Pseudomonadota; class Gammaproteobacteria; order Burkholderiales; family Burkholderiaceae_F; genus JADJWR01. The sequence goes on along the minus strand of JBFINI010000350.1, from coordinate 2,410 downwards.
CGCGGTGCATACTTGGGCCGTCGGAAGAAGCAGACCATGAGGAGACGCCGATGAACAGGCCGGAACGCGCCGTACACGAAGAACGCATGTCCGCAGCCGTGGCGCAGGCCAGGCAGAAAGTCGCGCCGGGCGAACGTGAACTGATCGAAGTCTTCGTGCGCGAGTATTACCGCCAGGTTGACCCCGAGGATCTCGCCACGCGCAGCGCCGATGATCTCGCCGGCGCGGCGCTGTCGCACTGGGAACTCGGCCGCGTGCGCTCGCCCGGCACGCCGCGGGTGCGCGTATTCAGCCCGAACGCGGCCGAGCATGGCTGGGCGGTGCGGCACACGGTGATCGAAGTCGTCAATGACGACATGGCCTTTCTCGTCGATTCGGTGACGATGGAGGCCAACCGGCTGGGCCTGGCACTGCACTTGCGCGTGCACCCGGTGTACGCGGTCGAGCGCGATGGCGCCGGCGTGCTGATCGGCGTGTGGCCGCGCGGCGAGAAGCCGGAGGCGGTGCGCGAGTCGTGGATGCACATCGAGGTCGACCGGCTGGTCGACGCCGAGAGCCGCGCTTCGCTGGCTGCCGGTATCGAACGCGTGCTCAGCGACGTGCGTGCGACCACCCAGGACTGGAAAAAGATGCTGGCGCGGCTGATCGACGCCGTCAATGAACTCGACGCGCGGGTGCCGGAGGCGGCGCAAGGCGAAGTCGCCGAAACGCGCGCATTCCTCGAGTGGCTGGCCGCCGGCAATTTCCTCCTGCTTGGCTACCGCTGCCAGGATCTGGCGGTCGAAGGTGGCGAAGACGTGCTGAAACTGGTCTCCGGCAGCGGCCTGGGCGTGCTGCGCGAGACCGGCGCCGAGAAGATCTCGGGCAGCTTCGCCGCGTTGCCGAAGCAGGCGCGAACACTGGCCTATTCGCCGACGCCGCTGGTGATCCTGGCCAAGGCCAACGCGCGGGCCACCGTGCACCGGCCGGGCTATGTCGACTACATCGGCGTGAAGCGGTTCTCAGCCGACGGCAAGGTCATCGGCGAGCACCGCTTCCTTGGCCTGCTGACCTCGACCGCCTACAGCGCGCGCGTGGTCGATATTCCGCTGCTGCGCGGCAAGGTCTCGGCGGTCATTGCGCGTGCCGGACTGGCGCCGGACAGCCATCTCGGCAAGGCGCTGGTGCACGTGCTCGAAGGCTATCCGCGCGACGAGCTGTTTCAGATCAGCATCGACGAGCTGTACGAGACCGCACTGGGCATCCTGCAACTCGGCGAGCGGCAGCGGCTGCGGCTGTTCGTCCGTCGCGACCCGTTCGAGCGGTTCGTCACCTGCATGATCTACGTGCCGCGCGAGAACTACGGCACCGAGATGCGGCTGAAGTTCCAGGACATGCTGATGAACGCTTTCGCCGGCACCGGCAGCGAATTCGACGTGCTGCTGACCGACGACATCCTGGCGCGCGTGCTGTTCACCATACGGACGACGCCCGGACAGGTGCCGGCGGTCGATCGCCGCGAGCTCGAGGCCAAGCTCGTTACCGCCTCGCGCCGCTGGGAGGACGAGCTCGCCGAAGCGCTGATCGAAGCCGAGGGCGAAGGTCGCGGCATGCAGCTGTACAAGCGCTGGCAGCGTGCGTTTCCGGGCAGCTATCGCGAGCGCTCGGCCGCGCGCGCGGCAGTGGCCGACATCCGCAAGCTCGAGGCGCTCGGTGCGGGCCAGATCGGCGTGAAGCTGTATCGGCCGCTCGGCGCGCGCAGCGGCACGCTCGGTTTCAAGATCTACCGCGCCGGCGAACCAGTGGTGCTGTCGGACAGCCTGCCGATGCTCGAGCGCATGGGCGTGCGGGTGCTGACCGAGCACCCAGCGCAGGTGCAGCCCGCCGATGGCGGGCAGCTGTGGATCCACGATTTCGAGCTGCTGGCCCTGTCGACCGAGAACTTCGAGGTCGACACGGTGCGCCCGCTGTTCGAAGAAGCTTTCCTGGAGGTGTTCAACGGCCAGGTCGAAAACGACGAGTTCAACCGCCTGGTGCTGCGCGCGGCGCTGGCGTCCGACGAGGTCGTCATCCTGCGCGCCTATGCGAAGTATCTGCGGCAGATCGGCTTTGCGCTGACGCCAGCGTTCATCCAGGGCAGCCTCAACGCCCATCCGACGATCGCCCGACTGCTGGTGCAACTGTTCCGCCAGCGCTTCGATCCGGACTTCGGCGATGGCGACGCCGGCCGCGAACAGGCCGCAGGGAGACAGGTCAAGCACATCGAGCAGGAACTGGAAAACGTCGAGAACCTGAACGAGGATCGCGTGCTGCGTCAATACGTGGCGCTGATCCAGGCCACCACACGGACCAATTTCTGGCGCACCAACGACAAGGGCGCGCGACGCAGCTATGTGTCGTTCAAGTTCGATCCGAGCAAGGTGCCCGGCCT
>JBFINI010000349.1:0-3865 GCA_041611275.1 Burkholderiaceae bacterium | reverse complement strand
TCTGGCCGTTGGCCAACGGCCGGTTCAGCGGCACCAGCGCGCCGTCGACGCGGGCGCCACGGCAATGATGGCCGAGCTCGGTGTGTACGTGATAAGCGAAATCCACCGGCGTTGCCCCGGCCGGCAACTCGACGACGCGGCCCTGCGGCGTCAGCACGAAGATTCGCTCCTCGAGCTTCGCCGTCGGCTGCGGCGGGTCGACCTCCGCTCGCCAGGCCAGCAGCTGGCGCAGCCAAGCCACGCGCGCCTCATCGTTGTCGCCCTTGCGGCCGCCTTCCTTGTAGCGCCAGTGGGCCGCGACGCCGAGTTCGGCGAACGCGTGCATCTCGCGCGTGCGAATTTGAATCTCCAGCGGCCGGCCGGAGTCGTCGCGGACGACCGTGTGCAGCGAGCGATAGTTGTTCGGTTTCGGCCGCGCGATGTAGTCGTCGTACTCGCCCTCGACCGGCGACCACATTTCGTGCGCCAGCGACAGCACCTGGTAGCACTGCGCTACTTCGTCGACGATCACGCGCAGTCCACGCACGTCGTAGATCTCGTCGAACGGCACCTGCTTGGCGCGCATCTTGTTGTAGATGCTGACGATGTGCTTCGGCCGGCCGCTGACCTCCGCGCGGATGCCGGCTGCGGCCAGCCGCTGCTGAAGCTGCGCCACCGCATCGGTAATGAACCGCTCGCGCTCGACGCGTTTTTCATCGAGCAGTTGCGCCATCTGCTTGTACGTCTGCGGATCGAGCAGGCGAAACGCCAGATCCTCGAGCGCCCACTTTATCTGCCAGACGCCGAGCCGATTTGCCAGCGGCGCATACAGTTCGAGCGTTTCCCGGGCAATCGCTTCCTGCAGTTCGGCATCGACACCAACGCCCTTGCGCGAAGCGAAATAGCGCAGAGTCTGCTCACGCGAGGCAAGCCGTAGCAGCACGACACGCACGTCGTTGACCATCGCCAGCAGCATCTTGCGCAGGCTTTCAGCCTGCGTCGGCGCCCGGCCGCGCGCGCGGGTCCGCTCCGATAACCGCATCAACTGGCGAAGGTCGGCAACCAGCTGCGCCACCGTGGGACCGAATCGGCGGCGTAGCCAGTCGTCGGCATCGCGCAACACGTCGTGCGCACCAAACAGGTAACTGGCCGCAACCAGCTCCAGGTCGACACGCAGTTCGCGCACTATCTCGACCATGCCGTCGGCATGGGCGACGAACGGCTCCCCGGTACGCAACGCCCGCTCGCCATAAAGTGGCACTACCAGGGCACGCACGCCGGCCGGGTCGATCGCCTCCGGCGTCGCCAAGGTCACCTCACCGGTATCGCGCGCTGCCATGATCGTCCTGAAAAACTGCCGCCGATTATCGCCCTGCGGCAGAATCGCTGCATGCTGAAGACGCTGTTGACCAAGCTGCAGCCGGTACGACAGGCGCAAATCGACGACTTGTTGTGGCAATCGACGGTCGCTTCGTTGCCGTTCCTTTCGCGACTCACCGACGTTGAACTGACGCAGCTACGCGAGCTGGCGCAGCGTTTCCTGGCTGACAAGGAGATGGCCGCCGCCGGTGATCTGTGCCTGACAGCGCCGTTGCAGGTGAGTATCGCCGCCCAAGCTTGCCTGCCGGTGCTCAAGCTCGGGCTCGGCTGGTATCGCGGCTGGGTCAGCATCGTCGTTTATCCGGACGAATTCCTGGTCCCGCGCGAGATCACCGACGAGGCCGGTGTTGTGCACGAATACACCGAGCCAATCGCCGGCGAGGCCTGGGACGGTGGTCCGCTGCTGCTGTCGTGGGCCGACGCGCAGTCGGCGAACGGCGCATTCAATGTCGTCATCCACGAATTCACACACAAGCTCGACATGCTCGATGGGCAGGCCGACGGCGTACCGCCGTTCGACCGCCGAGTGCATGCCAACCTGAGTGCAAATCGATGGCGCCAGGTTCTCGACGATGCCTTCGTGCGGCTCAATGCCGAACTCGACCTGATCGAGGCGGAGATCCCGCCCGACGTGGACCCCGACTCGGCGCAGGCCGATGCCTACTTCGCCGCTTTGCCGCTCGACGCCTATGCCGCAACCGACCCGGGCGAATTCTTCGCGGTCTCGAGTGAGACTTTTTTCGTCGCGCCGCAGCGGCTGCGCGATGCTTTTCCCGACTGGTACGGGCTACTTGCCGCGTTCTTCTTGCAGGACCCGTTACGGTGAAAAGGCTGCTGATCGTCTGGCACAGTCACACCGGTGGTTCGGAGCAGATGGCACGGGCCGCTGCCGACGCGGCGCGTGCCGAGGATGGCGTCGAAGTCACCTTGCAGCATGCACGCGACACGCTCGCCGAGCACGTGCTGGCTGCCGATGGTTATCTCTTCGTGACGCCGGAAAACCTGGCGACGATGGCCGGGCTGATGAAGGATTTCTTCGATCGCGTCTATTACGCCGCGCTCGATCGCCTCAACGGCCGTCCTTACGCGGCAATGATCTGCGCCGGCTCCGACGGCACCGGCGCCGTGCGTCAGATCGAGCGCATCGCCACCGGATTGCGGCTGAAAGCGGTGGCGCCACCGTTGATCGTCATCACGCACGCGCAGACCCCCGAAGCAATCCTGGCGCCGAAGACGATCGGCGCCGAGGATCTGGCGCGCTGCGCCGAGATTGGCGCCGGCCTGGCCGCCGGGCTGAGCGCGGGCGTGTTCTAGCAATTCGGCGCTGAAACGGCCGAGAACATCGGGCAGGAAATGAATTGCGCCTAGTGCTCGACGGCCACAGCCGTCTCGGCGTCGTTAACCCGCCGCCGCGGTGACGACAATCTCGACCTTGTACTGCGGCTTGGCCAATGGCGCTTGCACGGTGGCACGGGCCGGCGTCTGGCCGGGTGCCACCCAGGCCTCCCATACCTTGTTCATCGCCGCGAAATCGGCGATGTCGGTCAGAAAGATCTGCGCGCTGAGAAGCCGGGACTTGTCGCTGCCCGCCTCGGCCAGCAGCCCGTCAATGGCGGCCAGCACCTGCCGCGTCTGTCCAGCAATATCCTGTATCGCGTCTTCAGCCACCTGGCCCGCGAGAAACACCATGCCATTGCAGACCACCGCCTGGCTCATCCGCGGTCCGCTGTGAAATCGCTGGATCGTCATATTTTCACCCCTGCAATAAAAAATCGCGAACGACTGAAATCTGCTCGTCGTGCATGAACATCGGCGCATGGCCGACTCCGGCGAACTGAACCAGCCGTGCCTGCGGACCGCGGCGCGACATGTCCTCGGCCGTATCAACGGTCAAGAGGTCGGAGTTCTCGCCGCGGGTAATCAGCGTCGGGCAGGCGATCGCGTCATATAGCCGCCACATCGCCAATTCGCCGGCGGCCGCCGACTGCGGCGTCACGGCAGCAAACGGAACCGCGATCAGCGGGTCGTAGTGGAGCACCAGCTCGTCGCCGTCGGCTCGCAGGGCCGGCTCGGTGATTTCGCGCCATTCCTCTCGGCTGCGCAGACCGAACGGCGCGGCCACCTCGGCAACGTAGTCGATCGCCTCATCGAGGCTGGCGAAACGCACCGGCTTGCCGACGTACGAGCCGATGCGGGTCAGCGCCGCGGCGTCCAGTCTCGGCCCCACATCGTTGATCACCATCTTCGAGATTGGCGAATCCGGCAGTCCGGCCAGCGAGATGCCGATCAGCCCGCCCATAGAGGTCCCGACCCAATGCACCGACTGCGCATTCAACCGCGCGATCAGCGTGACCATGTCGGCAACATACTGCGGCACGCCGTACAACTTGGGTTCGCGCAGCCAGTCGCTGCGTCCACGTCCAACCACGTCCGGACAGACCACGCGGTAATGGTCGAGCAATGCCCGTGCCAGCCGGTCGAAGTCGCGCCCGAGCCTGGTCAGGCC
>JBFINI010000348.1:0-3868 GCA_041611275.1 Burkholderiaceae bacterium | reverse complement strand
GTCGTTGGCCCGGTCGGCGGTGTGACGACGGTGGACCGCAGCCGCGGCGCCGATGGCACCGTCGACAAGGTGACCATCGGACCCAACGGCGGCACGCGCACCGTCGATCGCACCCGAAATGCCGACGGCACGATCAACAAGACGGTGACAATCACGCCCCCGCCGGGCAACTGATCGCCGGTATTTGCAGCACGGCTGCGCAACGCAGCCGTGCTGCGGTCATTTCTGCGCCGTACCTGATCCTGCCGCCTGGACGATACGCACCGCCTCCTCGGCGCGCGAGCGCATGTGGCCGAAGCGGCCTTCGGGGGCCATCGCCATCTCGGGCACGATGAACGAGTACATCAGGTCGCGAATGGAGACGAGCCCGAACACCTCGTTGCTCTCCTGCACCAGAAGGTGGCGATAACGGTGCGCGACCATCAGCTGCAGCGCCTGCTCGACGGTGGTCGACGGCGGCACGTGACGAACGTTGCGGCTCATCACCTCGGTCACGCGCGTCGCCTTCGGGTCGCGCTGTTCGGTGACGATCCGCTTGAGCACGTCGCGCTCGGTGAAGATGCCCTCGACGGCACTGCCGGACCCGCGGATCAGCACGGCGCCGACTTCGCGTTTGCTCATCAGTTCGGCGGCCTCGAGCACCGTCGCCGAGGGTGCCACCGCAACGAGTTCCTGCAATTCCTTGTGCCGGATCAGGTCTCCGACGGTGTATGTGGCCATGGGCTGCCCTCCTTGTAGTCGACCGCGCAGTCGGCGACTGCCCGTCACTGTTGCCTTCAGATCTGCAAGCGCGGATCGCGCCAGCGACAGGACGTGAGCTTCGCGCGTCCGGCCGACCGTGTGTTGACCTGCATCAGCAGCGCGAAGCCGGCAACCTGGCCACGGCGGGCCTGTCGGACCGGCGCGCCGCCGATCGTCTACCGCTGCCTCCGGCCGAGGACATTCGAGTCACCGGACACTACTTCTCGTCGAGGCCCTTGCCGGTGATCGCGCGCAGCGCCTCACGATACTTCTCTGCGGTCCTGGCGATGATCTCCCGCGGCAGGTCCGGTGGCGGCGGCGCCTTGTTCCACGGCTGAGCCTCCAGCCAGTCGCGAACGAACTGCTTGTCGAAGCTCGGCGGCGAGACGCCAACGCGGTATTCGGCGACCGGCCAGTAGCGCGACGAATCAGCGGTCAGCACCTCGTCCATCAGCCGCAGCGCGCCATCGGTGTCGAGTCCGAATTCGAACTTGGCATCGGCGATCAGGATGCCACGCGATTCGGCGTATTCGCGTGCCGCCACATACAGGCGCAGCGACGTGTCGCGCATCTTGCTGGCCAGCCCTTCGCCGATGCGCGCGACAAGCTGATCGTAGGAAATGTTCTCGTCGTGCGTTCCTAGCGCGGCTTTGGTGGCCGGCGTGAAGATCGGCTGCGGCAGCTTTTCCGCCATGCGCAGGCCGACCGGCAAGCGGATGCCGCACACCGCGCCGCTCGCCTGGTAGTCCTTCCAGCCTGAACCGATGAGGTAGCCGCGCACGACCGCCTCGGCGGGAATCGGCTTCAGTTTCAACGCCACTACCGCCCGACCGCGCACCTGGTCGACCTCATCGGCCGCGACCACGTCCTCGGGGCGGATAGGCGTCAGATGGTTGGGCACGATCGGGCCGAGCAGGTCGAACCAGAAGTTCGACATCGCGTTGAGCACCTGGCCCTTGCCCGGGATGGGCTGCTTCATCACCACATCGAACGCGCTCAGGCGATCGGTGGTCACGATCAAGAGTTTGTCGTCACCGACCGCGTAGGAATCACGCACCTTGCCGCGATACACGAGCGGCAGCGACTTGATGCGGGTCTCGAACAGCGCCTCGCTCACCGGTTTGTCTCCTCCTCGAGCGCGCAGTTTAGAAGAGCCGGCGCCGGCTCACAGCACGAACCGCACCAGCAGGATCGCCGCCCACGTGCCGCCGGCCAGTAGCAGCGCCAGCATCACCGCGGCGCTGCCGTAGTCCTTGGCGCGCTTGCCGAGCGGGTTGATTTCGAGACTGTCGCGGTCGATCGCCGCTTCGATGGCGGTGTTCAGCAGCTCGACGATCAGCACCAGCACGACCACACCGATCAGCGCGATCCGTTCGAGCACGCCGAGCGGCAGCAGGAGCGCCAGCGGAATCATGATCGCGGCGAGGATCAGTTCCTGCCGAAAAGCGTCCTCGTGCAACCACGCCGCGCGCAGGCCATCGATCGAATAACGCGTAGCGTTCAGCATGCGCCGCAGCCCGCGCTGGCCTTTCAGCGAACGGCTGTCGGCGTCATTGGCGCTCGGCGCTGGCGGGCGGATCGGTGCGTTCACGCGGCGTCGGCTGTGATCTTTCGGCGGCTGAGACGGCGAGAACGATGATAGGCGGCGGCGCCGCCGGCCGTCGTGCTCATGCCGCCGCCGCCGCGTCGGCCGACACCACGCCGGCGAACTGCTCGGCAATGTGCGCTTCACCGCGCTCGAGGACGAAGTAGCGCAGCGCTTCCGCGGCCGGCGACAGCGGCTTGCCGCGCAGGTTGACGATGTGCCAGCGGCGCACGATCGGCAGGCCGACGATGTCGAGCACCACCAGCTGCCCGGTAGCCAGTTCAAGCCCGGCCGTGTGCAGCGACAGAAAAGCCAGCCCCATGTTGGCGATCACCGCCTGCTTGATCGTCTCGTTGCTGGCCATCTCCATGACCTGCGGCGGCGCGAGGCGGTTTTCGCGAAAGAAGTGTTCCATCGCCGCCCGTGTCCCGGAGCCTGGCTCGCGAATGATGAACTCCTCTTCCGCCAGTGCCGATGGTGGAACTTCGCGTCGCCGGGACAAGGGGTGTTCGGGCGCGGCGACCACCGCGTGCGGATGCGCCGCGAACGGCTCGGCACGGGTGTCCAGTTCACGCGGCGGCCGGCCCATCACCGCCAGATCGACCTCGTTGTCGTGCAACTGTTTCACCAGCTGCTCGCGGTTGCCCACCGTCAGCTGCATCTCGACGCCACGGTGCTCGCTGCGGAACTTCGCCAGCAGCCGCGGCAGGAAGTACTTGGCGGTGCTGACCATGCCGATCGTGATGCTCCCGGTCTCGGCGCCACGCAGCCGAGCCATCGCATCTTCCGCATCCTTCAGCGTGGCCAGCACGCGGCGCGCGTAGACCAGTAAGTACTCTCCGCTCATCGTCAGGCGCACGGCCTTGGCAGCGCGCTCGAACAGCGGCAGCCCCACCGCCTTTTCCAGCTCCTTGATCTGCATGGTCACCGCCGGCGGGGTCAGGTGCAGTTCTCCGGCCGCCTTGGCAAAGCTCAGGTGGCGAGCTGCGGCGCAGAAGGCCCGGAGCTGCTTGAGGGTCGCGGCTCGCATAAGGAATCCTTAATTTTGCGTTGCAGATAAGTGAATTTACCTTAATTAACCATCTGCCTACAGTGTCTTTACAGCGCGATCAACCCGAGGAGGACGCAATGAACAAACCCGCCGAACGCGGTGTGGTGGCCGACCCCACGCAGATCACCGACGCCAAGAAGCGCTACAGCGCGGGCGTTCTGAAGTACCGCCAGATGGGTTACTGGGAGCCCAACTACCAGCCCAAGGAAACCGACACCATTTGCCTGTTCCGTATCACGCCGCAGGAAGGTGTGGATCCGGTCGAAGCCGGCGCTGCGGTGGCCGGCGAGTCGAGCACCGCGACCTGGACCGTGGTGTGGACCGACCGCCTGACCGCCTGCGAGAACTACCGCGCCAAGTGCTACAAGGTCGAGCCGGTGCCCAACCGGCCGGGCGAGTTCTTCGCCTGGGTCGCCTACGACATCATCCTGTTCGAAGAGGGCTCGATCGCCAACATGACGGCGAGCCTGATCGGCAACGTCTTCAGCTTC
>JBFINI010000347.1:0-3873 GCA_041611275.1 Burkholderiaceae bacterium | reverse complement strand
CGAGGCGTCTCGGCCTCTCTTGGTTTTGGGGCCGGCCGATGATGGCTGGGCGATTCGATGGCTGACTCGATCAACCTGCAAGGCAACCCTGTATCGGTGGCGATGAACATTGCCGCGGTCGAACGTGACACGGGGTTGTCCAAGGACACGCTGCGCGTCTGGGAGCGCCGCTACGGCTTCCCGGAACCGGACCGCGATGCGGTCGGCGAGCGCCTTTACCCGCTCGAGCAGGTCGACAAGCTGCGCTTGCTCAAACGACTGCTCGACCTGGGTCACCGCCCGGGCAAGGTCGTCGGACTGAGCGTCGATGAATTGAAGCTGCTGACACGGTCGAGCGGCAATGCAGCGCGGCGCAGCATGGTGGCGCCGGCAATGCACGATGGTCTCGACACGCTGATCGACCTGTTGACCGCGCACCGGCTCGACGAGCTTCGCGGTCAGCTTTCGCAGCTTCTGCTGCGCAAGGGGCTGGCGCGCTTCGTGAACGATGTGGTCGCGCCGCTGAACGAGCTGGTCGGTGAGGCGTGGACGCGGGGCGCCGTGCAGATCTTCGAAGAACATCTCTACACGGAAGTGATGCAGGCGATGTTGCGCAACGCTATCAGTACGATTCCGCGAGACGGAGGGCGTCCGCGCGTGCTGTTGACCACCTTGCCGCAGGAGCCGCATGGCCTTGGCCTGCTGATGGCCGAAGCGATCCTGTCCCTCGAAGGCGGTCGCTGTGTTTCGCTCGGCGTGCAGACACCGCTGATGGATATCGTGCTGGCGGCGCAGGCGCATCGAGCCGACATCATTGCTTTGTCGTTTTCGGCGGCGGTCAATCCGCAACAGGCGCTGGCCGGCCTGGCCGAACTGCGCGAAAAGATTCCGCCCCCGGCCGAGATCTGGGCCGGCGGCAACTGCCTCGTCCTTTACCGTCGGCCGCCGCCAGGGATCAAAACGCTGCGCTCGCTCGACGAGATTGCCGCCGCGATGCAGCGCTGGCGCGACGCGAATGGGTGAGCCGCGGCTTTGCCCAACAACCCGGCATTGGCCAGCGGCAGCAAGCCGGCCATCGCAGATTCGGGCCCAGTGACCTGTTTCCCCCAGTGACCTGTTTTCCTTTCGCGCACCGGCTCAGGCGCGATGCGCGGTTTCAGGCTGGCGTTCGCGACGGCGCTGCACATCATCGACACGGCAGCGCATTGGGCCTGCTCGTGCAATGAGTGCCAACACCCGACTGCGCCTGGTCCTCGGCGATCAGCTCGATCCCGACGGGCCGCAACTGACCGGCTTCGACCGGGCGCGCGACCGCATCGTCCTCGTCGAGGCGCCGGGAGAAGGCACGCACGTCTGGAGCCACAAGGCGCGGATTGCACTGTTCCTGTCGGCGATGAGGCACTTTGCCAACGACCTGCACGTGCGCGGCATTCCATTCATTTACGTCACGCTCGACGACCCGCGTTTCGCTGATCGACCGGGTCTCGTCGAGCGGCTCGCCGCCGTGATTGACGAGACCGGCGCACGCGAGCTGCTCGTTGTCGAGCCGGGCGAGTGGCGGCTGGCGCGGGCGCTGGAAGTCTTGTGCCGGCAGCAGTCGGTCGCCCTGACCGTGCTGCCCGACAGCAACTTCTTATGCTCGCGCGCCGAGTTCGCCGGCTGGGCCGATGGCAAACGCGAACTGCGCATGGAGTTCTTCTACCGCTGGCTGCGCAAAACGCATCGGGTACTGCTCGACGCGAAGGGCGAACCGGAGGGCGGGCGCTGGAACTTCGACGCGGACAATCGCAGCGCCTTTCCGAAAACTGGCCCCGGAGAGATCGCCGCACCGGCACGCTTCACGCCGGACGCCGTCACCGAGGAAGTGTTCGCACTCGTCGAGCGTGACTTCGCGCAGCACCCGGGAACACTGGAGCATTTTGCCTGGCCGGTGACGCCTGCGCAGGCACTGGCCGCGCTCGAACGGTTCATCGAGGCCCGGCTGGAGCACTTCGGCCGCTTCCAGGATGCGATGTGGACCGACACACCGTTTGGCTGGCACGCGTTGCTGTCAAGCAGCCTGAACCTGAAGCTGATCAGCCCGCGCGAGGTGATTGCGCAGGTCGAGCGCGCCTATCGCCGTCGAAATCTGCCGCTGGCCGCCGTCGAGGGATTCATCCGCCAGGTCCTTGGCTGGCGCGAGTTCATCCGCGGCGTCTACTGGCAGTTCATGCCGCAGCTCGCCGAGGCCAATCACTACGGGCACGCTCGGCCGCTGCCAAGCTGGTACTGGACCGGCGCGACGAAGATGAACTGCCTGCGCCAGGCGATCGGCCAGACGCTGGCGCACGGCTATGCGCATCACATCCAGCGGCAGATGGTCACCGGCCAGTTCGGACTGCTCGCCGAACTCGCCCCGCAGCAGGTCGCCGACTGGTACCTGGCCGTCTATATCGATGCGGTCGAGTGGGTCGAGCTGCCGAACACGGCCGGCATGGCGCTGCACGCTGACGGCGGCCGCTTCACCAGCAAGCCTTACATCGCCAGTGGCGCGTATATCAAGCGGCAGAGCAACTACTGCGCCGACTGCGCCTACCGACCGGAGCGCCGCACCGGCGAGCGCGCCTGCCCGTTCACCACGCTGTACTGGAATTTCCTCGACAGGCACGAGCGCGAACTGGCCAGCAAGCCGCGCACGTTGCTGATGGCGAAGAACATTGGCCGACTCGACAGGGCGGAACGCGCCGCGATCCGCGCCCGCGCCGGCGAAATGCTCGACAATCTCGACTCGCTTTGACGCGGAGCGGGAGGCGACCGATGAAGCTCAACGAACGGGTGGCGGTGATCACCGGTGCTGCGCAGGGCATCGGCGCGGCCTGCGCGCGCGCCTTCGCTGAGGAGGGTGCCCGCGTGGTCGTCGCCGACCTCAATGAAGTCGGCGGCACCGCGCTGGTGCGCGACATTGCTGCCGGCGGCGGCACGGCGATCTTCTGCAAGGCCGATGTCGGCGACAAGCGCGAAGCCGAGCGCATCATCGCGCACGCCGTCGAGCACTTCGGCCGGCTCGACGTCCTGGTCAACAACGCCGGCATCGTGCATGCGGCCGAGTTCGTCGATCTGGCCGAGGAGGACTTCGACCGCGTGCTGCGCGTCAACCTGAAGGGCGCGTTCCTGTGCGGTCAAGCAGCGGCGCGGCAGATGCTGGCGCAGGCGCCGCGCAGCAGCGGCCACGGCAGCCGCGGCGTGCTGATCAACATGTCGAGCGTCAACGCGGTGCTGGCGATCGCCAACCAGGTTCCCTATACGGTCAGCAAGGGGGCGCTGAACCAGCTGACCAAGGTGATGGCGATCGGGCTTGCGCCGCAGGGCATCCGCGTGGTCGGCATCGGTCCCGGATCGATCGCCACCGAACTGCTGAAGACGGCGGTACTGACCAACGAAGCCGCGAAGAACAAGATCCTTTCGCGCACGCCGATCGGTCGCCTCGGCGAACCCGACGAGGTCGCCCGCATTGCCGTGTTTCTGGCCAGCGACGAGGCGTCGTACCTGACCGGCACCACGTTGTATCCCGATGGCGGGCGGATGGCGCTCAACTACACAATGTGATTCGCGCCGCCGAGCGAGCGCTTCAGTAGAACACCGTCAGCACGCCGGTGAACCCGTAAAGGTTGTGGCCGCTGATCTCGCCGTTGGCATAAAAGCCAACGAGCGGTGCGTCACCGAGTTGCTGCGCGATCAGGCGCAGCTCATCGCTCTGCTCGCCGAATAGCGCCGAGCCGCGGCCGACGCACGATACATAAATCGCCCCCTTGGCAGCGACCGGCCGGCGCCGCTTCTCCGATTGTTCGTGCAGGTGGTCGCGGATCTCGGCGCAGATACGTGTCAGGTCCTTGCGCGCCGCAGCCTCGTCACGGG
>JBFINI010000346.1:0-3873 GCA_041611275.1 Burkholderiaceae bacterium | reverse complement strand
GTTCCTGAACGGATTACCTAGTTTTGACAAAAATCATGGATGCGACAAGGCGGGGCAAAAAAAAAAGCTTGTTCTTGTTACTAAGACCGTTACATCACGGTCGCCAGTCAGCGGCCTCCCACCCCATGCACGCCATTGACATCCGCAAGACGCAAGATGCGCACGCGCCGGGCGAGGCGATGAAAATGGTTGACAAAGCGGCGACCACGGGCCGGGCTGCCGTCCGCGCGGCGACCGTCGCAAGGGAGCGAAGCGGAGGCGGCGCAGCGCCGCGCCTCCTTTGGGCCAGATCAACCGACGGCTCATTCGGCGCGACGCCGCCTTGATGCCGCGCAACAGGCATCCGGCCTGGTAGCGGAACCTATGTCAGATTCCAGCGGAGCAGCGTGGAAGTGTGCGCTGACTTCGCCGGCCGATAACTCCGAACAAAGGTTCGAAATTTTCACTGGGAGGTAGTCGCATGTTCAAACTCAAGCCCGTCACGGTCGCCGTGCTGGCCGGCTTCTCGTTCGCGCTCGGCGCCGGCCAGGCGCTGGCGCAGGCCAACGTGCTGACCGCAGCGAAAGCCGCCACGCCGCCGAAACTCGACGGCAATGCGTCGGATGCGGCGTGGAAGAGCGCCAAGCCGATCACCGTCAAGCTTTCCGACGGTGCGAACTTTGGCGGCAAGGGCGAGACCACCGCGACGATCAAGGCCGTCTACAGCGGCGACATGCTGTACATGCTGGTCGAGTACGCCGATCCGACCTTCTCGCAACGGCGCGCGCCGTTCCAGAAGCAGGCCGACGGCTCGTGGAAACAGCTGAAGGACCCGAACGACAAGGGCGGCGACAACAACCTGTACTACGAGGACAAGTGGTCGATCATCTGGTCGATCGGCAACTCGGTCAAAGGCTTCGACACCGCCGGCTGCGGGCCGATGTGCCATGCCGGCGAACCCGGCAAGCCCTACGGCAACAAGTACACCGCCACCGAAGGCGAGCTGGGCGACATCTGGCACTTCAAGAGCGTGCGCACGGTGCCGGTCGGCCAGGTCGACAACCAGTACGTCGACCACATGCGCTACGACAAGGAAAAAGCGCCGGGCGCCGGACGCCACTCCGATCCCAAGGACGGCGGCGGCTACGAGAACATCAAGCTCGTCGACGGCAAGCCGGCGTTCATGAACAAGAGCGGCAAGGCGGCCAACAAGGGCGGCACCTACTACCTGAAGAAGGACGAAGCCGTGCCGTTCGACGACAGCAAGTTCAAGGCCGGCGACGAAGTGGCGGCGATCATGATCGCGCCGATCACCGGGCCGCGCGGCGCCGTGTCGGTGTCCGCCCGCTATGCGAACGGCAAGTGGATCTCCGAAGTCGGGCGCAAGCTGGTCACCGGAACGAAGACCGATGTGCAGTTCGACAACATGGACGGCACCTACTACTTCGGTCTTGCCGCCTTCGACAATGCGCAGGTGCGGCATGCCATTCACTACGACACGCTGGTCCTGAAATTCGCCAAGTAGTCATCGTTTGACTCCCGGCTGCGGCGCAAGCCGCGGCCTTTTTTTTTGCCGTCGCCCCGGCTCAGGTCATGCGAGCCAGGCGCCGGCGATACGGTAGAAGGCGAAGCTCACCAGCCAGGCCACCGCCAGCGGCCAGATCACGGCCAGCAGCGTGAAGGCGGCGCTGCGCGATTCGCGCCAGATCGTGGCCACCGTCGACAGGCACGGCGTGTACACCAGCGTGAACAGCATGAAGCTGTAGGCCTGCAGCCACGTCATGCGCTCGGCAAGCACCCGGCCGAGTTCGTCCTGGCCGGCACCGTAGATCACCGCCATGCCGCCGAGCACGATCTCCTTGGCGACGAAGCCGAACAGCAGCGCCACCGACAGCAGCGCATCGATGCCGATCGGCGCGAACAGCGGCGCGGTGAACGCTGCGAGTTGCCCGGCCAGCGTCTGCGGACCGGCCGGGGCGGCATCGAACGGATAGTGCGTCAGCCACCAGATCAGCAGCACGCCGGCGACGATGAAGATGCCGGCGTTTTCCAGGAAGTGGCGCGACGACTGCCAGCCCTGCGCGAACAACGCGCGCACCGTCGGCAAGCGGTACGGCGGCAGTTCGAGCAGCAGCGGCTCGTCGTCCTTGAAGCGGCGCCGCCACACCAGCGCGGTGCCAAAGGCCACCGTGAAACTCACCGCATAGAGGCTGAACATGACCAGCGGCGCCGTTTGCCGCGAGAAGAACGCCGCGGCGAGAAAGACCAGCACCTGCAGCCGCGCCGAACACAGCGAAAACGGAATCACCAGCATCGACAGCAGGCGGGTGCCGCGCGAGCGCATCACCCGCGTGCCCATGATCGCCGGCACGTTGCAGCCCAGGCCCATCAGCTGCATGACGAAGGCACGGCCGTCGAGCCCAAGCCGCGCCATCCAGCGGTCCATCAGGAACGCGACGCGCACCAGATAGCCGCTGTCCTCGACCAGCGCCATGGCGAAGAAGAACACCAGGATCACCGGCAGGAAGGTCAGCACGGTGCCGTCGACCAGGCCTTCGAGCACGAAACTCCTGATCGCCGGTGTCGCATCGACGAAACCGCGAGTCCGAACGGCCAGCGCTGCGCCTTCCCGAATCGGCACACTTCTTCTCTGTTGCTCTTCACTTGTTTGCAGATGCGCGAGCCGCTTGTCGGGCAAAAGTCTTGACGAAGCGCAAACCGACATCAGCCCTGCGCCAAATACAGCGGCTTGTGTGACGGTCACGGTTGCAAACGAACTGTTCGTCAGGACTGCTGCTCACGGGAGATTCAGCGCGGACCGAACAGACTGCGGTGCCACCAAAAGCACGCCGGGCAGGTCCGCTGCGCGCAACGATTTCGACGCCCAATTCAGTTGATCAAACTGCTCGGGAATTGCATGCCGACCTAACCGGCTGCCCGCCAGCTGCGTCATGCGAGTAGAGCAGCGTCCGGCCGGCATTCGATGGCGGCGCAACGCCGGCAACAAAGCTTCATCTCTGGCTGCAGGTGCAGCCGGCGAACCAGCGCCGCCAACGAGTTCCTGCGCGGCGAAACGGCACAGGGCAGTTTCCGCGATTGACCCGCGTCAATCATCAAGGCAGCCGAGCGGGGAACACTGTCCTTGTCGCATTGGGCCGGCGGCTGCAACGGCCGGACGAGGTCCACCATGCCGAACGCAACGAATCGGTCGCACGTCGACGCGGTCGATGCGGCGATCGCACAGGTACTGCTCGCCGAGCGGGAGGCCCGCAGGGCGGTGGCGCAGTGCGCCGTCGATGCCGAAGCGATCGTCGAGCAGGCAAAACAGCAGGCGCGGGAGATCGCCCGCCGCGCCGCGCAGCGGACCGTGCGCGTCCAGCGCTGGTCCGCGGGCATGCTGCAGGCGCAGTTGGCGAAGCTGAGTGCGCGCCAAGGATCGGGCGGGACCGATGCAGCTGGCACTCCGCAGGGCCTGCAGCGCGTCGTGGCCGCACTGGCGGCGGAACTGACCGGCGAGCGACGATGACAGGCGCACGGCAACAGTGCGAATGCCCGACCGCAAGGCCGCCATGAGCACCGAGCTGCCGCTCGAATACGCGTATGCGCGCGCCTGCGCTCGCCTGGCCACGCGGCCGAACGAACGGCTGTGGCGGCAACTGCGCTCGGCGCGCAGCCTGCAGGCCGCCGTCGACGCGGTGCGCGGCGGCAACGCCGCGCCTTATGTGAGCGGCATCGCGATGAGCGGAACGATCGACGACCTCGAACTCGCCTTTCGCCAGCACCTGCGGGCGCGCATCCGCGAGGCGGCCGGCTGGGCGCCGCAGGCGTGGCACGCGGCGCTGCGCTGGACCGAGGCGCTGATCGACCTGCCGGCGCTGCAGCACCTGCTCGCCG
>JBFINI010000345.1:0-3908 GCA_041611275.1 Burkholderiaceae bacterium | reverse complement strand
GAAGTCGCCTGGAGGAAGGAAGACCTGCGCAACGAGATTATGCTGGCCCGCCATGCCGCGCCCGCCCGTAACCGAGCCATCTGCCAGCCTGGCAGCGCCGCAACCTGCGTCCGGATTCGCACGGCTGCGGCGCTGGCTAGCGCCGCGTTGCGTAGTCTGCGACCTCGATCTCGGCGATCCTATATGCACCGGCTGCGCGCAGGATTACTTTGCGGTCGCTCCACGCTGCGCGGTCTGTGCGCTGCGCCTGCCGATAACCGAGGCAGATCGCTGCGGCCGTTGTCTGCGCGAGCCGCCACATTTCGACGCGACCGTCGCCCTCGCCGACTACGCGCCGCCGGTGGACCGGATGATCACCGCCCTGAAGTTTGGCGGCCGGCTGCCGCTTGCCGATGCCTTCGGCCGCCTGCTGGCGCGGCGCGCCAGGCACGTGCTGGATGAAGCCGACACCGTCTGCGCGGTACCGCTTTCGTTCGAAAGACAGGCCGAGCGCGGCTTCAACCAAGCGCACGAAATCGCGCGCCGCTGCGCAGCCGCCGCCGGTTGCGTCTTGCAGCCAGCACTGCTGCTGCGGGCACGCCATAGTGAGACGCAGATGGAGCTCTCGCTGGCTGAACGAAAGCGAAACGTGCGCAATGCCTTTGTCGCACGCGAAGACTTGCAGGGCGCCAGCGTCGTGGTGATCGACGACGTGATGACCACGGGAGCGACACTGAACGAAATCGCCGCCACGTTGAAGCGAGCCGGCGCCCGATGGGTGACTAACCTGGTCGTGGCGCGCACGCCATAGCGCGGCGCTGCATCTAGCCGGCGAGCTGGCGAACGATCGCCGCGCGCAGCGCCGGCAGCCGCGCGCGCTGCTGCGCCAGCCGCGCCGGATCGGGCTCGCGCTGCCGCGCACCCCAGATCGGCTCCGGGAAATGCGTGTCGTCGGCAAAGCGCGCGATCACGTGCCAGTGCACGTGCGGTACCTGGTTGCCGAGGCTGGCGAGGTTGATCTTCTCGGGCGCCAGCACCTCGCGCAGCGCCGTCTCGATCGCGAATACCGCGTCGAGCAGCTGCTGCCGCGCCGCCGGCGCGAGATCGGTCATCTCCCTTGCATGGGCGTTGACGACCACCCGCACGAAGCCCGGGTACTCGGTGGAATCGACCAACACCACGCGCAGCAGGTCGTCACGAAACAGCACGTCACCGCCGTCGTCGCGGCACAGCGCGCAATCGTTCATCCGTTCTCGCGCGGCAGCACGTAGATCCACTCCGGGTCGCCGGGATCGATGTGCTCGATCGTACCGCTGCGCACGAAGCCGAGCTGGTCGAACAGCCGCTGCGCGGCGCGGTTCGACGCGTTGGTCGAGGTAAAGAAGTCGTCGCCCGCGCCGATCCTGGCGATCACGTGCCGAATCAACGCGGTGCCGATGCCGCGGCGTCGAAAGGCGCTGTCGACCACCAGCAGCGCCAGGAAAGGACGACTGAAGAACTGCCGGTGCCAGACCGCGAAGCCGGCGCGCTGCTCGCGCACGCAGGCGATCTCGCAGCGGCCGTCGGCCAGGCCGCTGCGCAGGAAGCGCGAGCGGCGCTCGTCGCTGGCCGCCACCGGATCGGTCGCCAGCAGCCAGTCGAGGTCATCGGCGACGGCCGTGCGGATCGCCGGCGCCCGCATGCGCGATGACGGCTCAGACCAGCACCCGCTCGATGCCGCCGCTGTTGGCCGCGGCGACATAGCGCGGCAGCCAGTCGGCGCCGAGCAGGTGGCGCGCCATCTCGACGACGATGTAGTCGGCGTCCAGATCGGCGTCGTCGTTGTAGCGGGCCAAGCCCTGCAGGCACGACGGGCACGAAGTCAGCACCTTGACCTCGCCCGCGAAGCCGTCGGCGCGCAGCTCGCCGGCGCCCTTGCGCAGTTCCTGCTCCTTGCGGAAGCGCACTTGTGTCGAGACATCGGGCCGGGTGATCGCCAGCGTGCCGCTTTCACCGCAGCAGCGATCGCTCTTGGCCACCTTGGCGCCGTCGGCGGTCGCGAGCAGCGCGTTGACAGTTTTCAGCGGATCGGCCTGCTTCATCGGGCTGTGGCAGGGGTCGTGGTACAGGTAGCGCACGCCGCTGACGCCGTCGAGCTTCACACCCTTTTCCAGCAGGTATTCGTGAATGTCGACGATGCGGCAGCCGGGGAAGATCTGCTCGAATTCGTAGCCGGCCAGCTGGTCGTAGCAGGTGCCGCAGGACACCACCACCGTCTTGATGTCGAGGTAGTTCAGCGTGTTGGCCACGCGGTGGAACAGCACGCGGTTGTCGGTGATGATCTTTTCCGCCTTGTCGAACTGCCCCGAACCGCGCTGCGGGTAGCCGCAGCACAGATAACCGGGCGGCAGCACCGTCTGCACGCCGACGTGCCACAGCATCGCTTGCGTGGCCAGCCCCACCTGCGAGAACAGCCGCTCCGAGCCACAGCCGGGGAAATAGAACACCGCCTCGGCATCGGCCGCCGTCTTCTGCGGGTCGCGGATGATCGGCACGAAGCGCGCATCCTCGATGTCGAGCAGCGCGCGCGCCGTCTTCTTCGGCAAGCCGGCCGGCATCTTCTTGTTGACGAAGTGGATCACCTGCGTCTTGAGCGGCGGCTTGCCGGTGGAAGCCGGCGGCCTTCTGGTCTGCGCTTTCGCGGCCAGCGCGAAGACGCGATGGCCGAGCCGTTGCGCCTTGTAGCCCCAGTCGATCATCAGCTTGCGCGCCAGCTTGATCGTCTCCGGCCGCGTGGCATTCAGGAAGAACATCGACGCCGCGGTGCCGGGGTTGAAGCGCTTCTTGCCGATCCGCCGCAGCAGGTCGCGCATCGCCATGCTGACGTCGCCGAAATCGATGTCCACCGGGCACGGCGTCAGGCACTTGTGGCACACCGTGCAGTGCGCAGCCACGTCGTCGAACTCGTCCCAGTGCTTGATCGACACGCCGCGCCGCGTCTGCTCCTCGTACAGGAACGCCTCGATCAGCAACGAGGTGGCGAGGATCTTGTTGCGCGGCGAATAAAGCAGGTTGGCGCGCGGCACGTGCGTGGCGCACACCGGCTTGCACTTGCCGCAGCGCAGGCAGTCCTTGATCGCATCCGACACGCTCTTGATGTCGGACTGCTGCATGATCAGCGACTCGTGGCCGAGCAGGTTGAAGCTCGGCGTGTAGGCCGCCTCCAGCGTGCTGCCTGCCATCAGCTTGCCCTTGTTGAAGCGGCCCTCGGGGTCGATGCGGCGCTTGTAGGCACGGAATTCGCGCGTTTCGTCCTCCGACAGGAACTCGAGCTTGGTGATGCCGATGCCGTGTTCGCCGGAGATCACGCCGTTCAGCTCGCGCGCAATCTGCATGATGCGGCCGACCGTGCGGTGCGCGGTGGCCAGCATCTCGTAGTCATCGGAATTGACCGGGATGTTGGTGTGCACGTTGCCGTCGCCGGCGTGCATGTGCAGCGCGACGAACACGCGGCCGTGCAGGATGCGCTGGTGGATTGCCTCGCACTCGGCCAGTGCCGGCGCGAACGCCGCGCCGGACAGGATCCGCTCCAGCGGCGCGCGGATCTCGGTCTTCCAGGAAACGCGGATCGTCCGCTCCTGCAGCAGATCGATCACCCGCACCCCCAACCGCTCGGCCACGCCGACCAGGTGCGTTACGCCCAGCTTGCCAAGTTCGGCGGCCGCCTGCGCAACCGGCGTATCGAAGTGTTCGAGCAGGTAGGTCCAGCGCCGCCGCGCGAAGGCGATCACTTCGCGCGCCGCGCTGACGTGCTCGCCAATGATCTCGTCGCGCGACAGCCGGTCGAACTCCGGGTCGCCGGTCGAGCCGAGCGCGAACTCGGTGCCGAGGAAGGCGTCGAGCGCGTCAAGCAGTTGCAGCTTGTTGCGGATCGACAGCTCGATGTTGAT
>JBFINI010000344.1:0-3947 GCA_041611275.1 Burkholderiaceae bacterium | reverse complement strand
CCGGTTTCCGCCGCCTGCTGGGTCACATGGCCAGCCGCGCTGCGGGCTGCGGCTACTGCATGGCGCATACGGCGCTGGGAGCCAAGAACTTTGGCATCAGCGACGAAAAGCTCGCCGCGCTATGGGACTACGCGACGAGCCCGCTGTACTCGGAAGCGGAACGGACGGCACTCGATTTCGCTTTGGCCGCGGCCAGCGTGCCCAATACGGTCGATGAGGCGCTCGCGGCGCGCCTGAAGCGGTTCTGGTCCGACGAGCAGATCGCCGAGATGCTGGCCGTCGTCGCCATGTTCGGTTTCCTGAACCGCTGGAACGACACAATGGGCACGCCGCTCGAAGTCCCGGCCAAGGCGGTTGCCCAGCAGCACCTCGCGCAACACGGCTGGTCAGCAGGAAAGCACGGCCGCTGATCGCGACGCCATGGGCAGTGACTGGATCGAGTTCACTCTTGGCGCCGCCGTGGCGCTCAGCCGGCATGCGCGTTGGCGCGATAGCCATCGCTGTCCACTTCGCAATGTGCAATCCGGAGTCCACAAGTTGCGCGATCCGCTTGTACAGTTTGCAGATGCAGCGACGACGTCGTCGCCTCGCTGCCGCAGCCACACCACCTTTCGATGTCCAACATTGCGCCCGTCGAACTGCTGCAAGAGCCGGCCGCGCTCGAAATCGCCGGTGCCGCGCTCGGTCCCTTCGCACTGGCCGAATCGCCGACCTGGGATGCCAGGTCCGACCGCCTTTGGTGGGTCGACATCGACGGCAAAGTCCTGCATGCGGTCGACTTTGCTGTGAACGACGATGCGTCGCTTGCATCGCGCGAGCATCGCAGTTTCGCCTTCCCGCAGAAAGTCTGTTCGCTCGGGCTGGCGCGCTCCGGCCGCCTGCTGTTGGCGCTCGCCGATGGTGTCTATTTCTTCACGCCCGAGTCCGGAACGCTCGATCTGCTGGTCCGTCCCGAGCCCGACAGGCCCGATCATCGCCTGAATGACGGCAAAATCGGCCCCGATGGCGCCTTCTGGGTCGGCTCGATCGAAGAAACGCCCGATCGTGCGCCGGTCGGCAGCCTGTATCGCATCAGCGCCGACGGGCGCTGCCGTCGCATCAGCACCGGTTATCGCGTTTCCAATGGCCTCGCGTGGTCAGCCGACGGCCGCGCGATGTTCCATTCGGATTCGCGCGGACCGACGATCGACCGCTGGGATTTCGATCCCACCACGGGCACCGTCGGCAGCCGCACCGCGATTCGCACGCTGACCGAACGCCTCGGTCGTCCGGACGGCGGCGCCTGTGACATGGTGGGCGGTTACTGGAGCGCCGGCATCAGTGCCGGGTGCCTGAACCGCTTCGACTTCGACGGCAAGCTGATTCAGCAGATTGAGCTGCCGGAGCCGCGACCGACGATGCCATGCTTTGCTGGACCGGACCTACAAACAATGTTCGTGACCTGTGCCAGACCGGTTGCCGACTCCGCAGCGCGGGCGAAGTATCCACAGGCCGGGCGGCTGCTGATGCTGCGACTGACGGTGCCAGGCGTGCCGGTGCACCGTTTTGCTGACGCTGCCGCCAGCTGAGTCTCAGCCGAGCGCGGTGGACTTGACCTGTGGCCACTGGCGCCGCGAGATGGGCAGCCGATCGGGCAGGTCCTTCAGCAGCACTTCCCAGTGGCCCTCGCCGCCCTCGCCGTCGGCGTCGGTGCTGCCGCGCACTCGCTCGAAGGCGCGGATCGACTTGCGTGCCACCAGCGTATTGCGGTGAATGCGAACGAAACGCGGGCCAAACTCCTCTTCCAGCGAGGTCAGCGATTCCTCGGTCAGATGCTCGCGCTGGGCGGTACGGATCGTCACGTACTTCAGCTCGGCACGCAGGAAGATGATTTCGTCGACCGGCACCAATGACATGCGACCGCGCTCGGCGATTGTCAGGTGCGTGCGCTGCGAACCGAGCGCCATGGCGACTTCCTGCAGCCGCGGCTCGTTCTGCGCCAGCCGTTGTGCCCGCGCCAGCGAGGCCGCCAGCCGCTCGGCGCGCACCGGCTTCAACAGATAGTCGAGCGCCCGCACCTCGAAGGCCTCCAGCGCGTGATCGTCGAAGGCGGTGACGAAGATCACCGCCGGTGGATGCTCGCGCGCGGCCAGATGGCGCGCCACTTCGAGGCCGTTCATGCCGGGCATCGAGATATCGAGCAGCACGATGTCAGGCGCATCGCGATCGACCGCTTCGAGCGCCGCCGCGCCGCTGTCGACGGCACCGACGACCTGCGACGGAAACTGGGCGGCGATCTCGGCCAGCAACTGCTGCATCCGCAACCGCGCCGGTGGCTCATCGTCGACGATCAGGATCTTCGTTGTCATTGCGTCGCTCGCTTTTCTACAGGAATGGTCATCGTCAGTTCGAACCGATCATGGCGGACGCGTGTTTCCAGTTGCCCTTCCAGATCGTAGATCAAAGCCAGCCGGCCGCGGATATTGGCCAGGCCGATCTGGTTTCCTTCGCGCTGCAACGGGTCCTTGGCCACCGGGTTGCTGACATACATCTCCAGGCGGAAGCCGATCTGCCGGATACGCACGACGATGCGGCAATCGCCGGCCTGCCGCTCGGCCCCGTAACGCACGGCATTCTCGATCACCGGCTGCAGCAGCAACTGCGGCACCCGCGCCCGGGGGTGCACGGCACCGATGTCCCAATCGACGTGCAGGCGCTCGCCCAGCCGGGTCTGTTCGATCTCCACGTACTGGCGGCACAGGTCGAGCTCCTGCTCGAGCGGCACCAGCCGCCGCACATCGCCCATCACCGCCCGGAACAGCTCGGCCACCGACTCGAGCATCCGCTCGGCGCGCGGCGGATCCGAGCGAAGCACGGCTATCACCGCATTCAGGCTGTTGAAGAAGAAATGCGGCCGAATGCGCGACTGCAGAGCCTGGAACCGTGCCTCGGTGACGGCCGGCGAGAATGCGCGGGCACGCAACTCGAAGTAATGCTGGGCCGCGACGCCGAAGGCCAGTGCAATGGCCAATGCCGCGCCGGGTGGCGCCATGGAAAGGTCCGGTCCCATCGGCCCGGTCAGCCACAGCGAAAACGCGGTGCAGACCATCGGCGCCAGCCAGGCCAACAACCGCTGGCCGACGATCGGCAACGGCGGCAGGAATCGGCGCAGCCCACACCATACGAGCAGCGTCATCAGCAGCGCCAGCTCGAGCACCGCAGACAGTTCGACGAACCTGGAAACGGCAACGCGCCATTCGGCGTGGCTGGCCAGCACCGCGACGGCGATCACCGCGTTGACGGCAACGACCACGCGCAGCACCACACCCATATTGCAGCCATCGGGCACCACCCACTGCGGGGTGGGCGCCGCCGTTTCCTCGCGGCTGGCGGAAGTCGGTGGCGCGGCGGGCTTCTTCACGGCCCCGGTGCCCGGATGCAGGTCGTGGCCGGTCGCCGGATGCAAGCCGCCAAGCTCTTACACTGCCGATCGCGTGGGTTTCGCCGCACAACAATCCTCCGGGCCGGCGTGCGGGCGGCCGGCAACACGCGCAACTGCCCGAACAACAGCGCCGCGATTATGTCAGCAGACTCCTCGTCCCTCGATCAAGAACTCAGCGGCTGGTCGGGCCGCTTCAGCGAGCCGGTAGCCGACTTCGTCCTTCGCTACACGGCCAGTGTCGGCTTCGACCGCCGGCTGGCGCTGGCCGACATTGACGGCTCGCTGGCCCATGCTGCAATGCTGGCCAAGGTCGGGGTGCTGTCCGCGGGCGATCTCGCCGATATCGAGCGCGGAATGGCGACGATCCGCGGCGAAATCCAGAGCGGCCAGTTCAACTGGCAACTGGCGCTCGAGGACGTACACCTGAACATCGAGCGCCGGCTGACCGAGCTGATCGGCGTTGCGGGCAAGCGGCTGCACACCGGCCGCTCGCGCAACGACCAGGTTGCCACCGACGTGCGCCTGT
>JBFINI010000343.1:0-3972 GCA_041611275.1 Burkholderiaceae bacterium | reverse complement strand
GGCCGCGTGCGCGTGTTCACGGCGATGCAGGCGATGGGCCAGGGCATCGAGACGAGCTACCTGCAGATCCTTGCCGAGACACTGCAGATCGACGCCGAGCGCATCGAGATCGTCCAGGGCGACAGCGATGTCGCCGCTGGCATCGGCAGCATGGGCAGCCGCTCACTGTACATCGGCGGCTCGGCCATGCTGACCGCCTCAAACCAGGCGATCGACGAAGGTCGCAAGCTCGCCGCCGATGCGCTCGAAGCGCCGGCCGCCGATATCACTTACTCTGCCGGTCGCTTCACGGTGGCCGGCACCGATCTCGGCATCGACCTGGCGGCGCTCGCCGCCAAGCAGCCCGAACGGCGCATCGCGATCTCCACGTTGCAGAAAGTCGGCGGGCCGTCGTGGCCGAATGGCTGCCATGTGTGCGAGCTCGAGATCGATGCCGACACCGGCGCCACCGAGATCGTCCGCTACACCACCGTCGACGACGTTGGCCGCGTGATCAATCCGCTGATTGTCGCCGGCCAGGTGCAGGGCGGCATCGCGCAGGCGATCGGCCAGGCGCTCTATGAGCAGGTGGTCTATGACGACACCGGCCAGTTGCTGACCGGCTCGTTCATGGACTACGCGCTGCCGCGCGCCGAGGACCTGCCGGATTTCGCCACCCATACCGACGAATCGTCGCCGTGCAAGATCAATCCGCTCGGCGCCAAGGGCGTCGGCGAACTCGGCACGGTGGGCGCCACGCCGACGGTGATCAACGCCGTGCTCGACGCGCTGCGGCCGCTGGGGGTGCGCGATATCGCCATGCCGGCCACCCCCGAGACGATCTGGCGGGCGATCCGACAGGCACGCACAGGCGACTGACCGCTCGCTGAAGCGGTCGCCGTTGCGCCGACCGGCGTTGGGAATCGTTACGCTTCATCGTCGCGCGGCCGCGATCCGGCGATGAGGCCAGCGGTGTGCCGCGCAATCACGGCTTCTTCGTCAGTGTGCACCATCAACACTTCGACGCTGCTCGCCGGTGCCGAGATCACCCGCTCGGCGCGGCCGTTGGCGGCCTCATCGAGTTGCCAGCCGAGCCAGGCGCCGCCGTCGATGATGCGCGCGCGGATGGCGGCGCCGTTCTCGCCGATGCCACCGGTGAAGACGATCCGGTCGAGACCGCGCAGCGCCGCGGCCATGGCCGCCAGCTCGCGCAACACGTGCTCGATGAAGTAGTCGATCGCCTCGCGTGCGGCGCCGTCATTCGACGCTTCGAGTTCGCGCATGTCACCGGACAAGCCCGACAGGCCGGCCAGTCCCGACTCGCGATAAAGCAGGTCGGCGATCCGCTCGGCGCTCATGCCTTCCTGCTGCAGCAGGTACAGCACGGCCGCGGCGTCGAGCCGGCCGCAGCGGGTACCCATCGGCAGTCCGTCGAGCGGGGAGAAACTCATCGTCGTGGCCACCGATGCGCCGTCACGCATCGCGCATAGCGACGCACCGTTGCCCAGATGGGCGACCACGACGCGGCCGCGGCGGCGATCGCCGAGCTGGGCGCAAATCGACTCGTACGACAGCCCGTGAAAGCCGTAGCGCCGCACGCCAGCATCGAACAGCCACCGCGGCAGCGCGAAGTACTGGTTGATCGCCGGCTGGCGGCGGTGAAACGCAGTGTCGAAGCAGGCGATCTGCGGCACGCCGGGGAATGTCGCCATCGCCGCGCGCACACCGGCGATGTTGTGCGGCTGGTGCAGCGGCGCCAGCGGCTGCAGTGCCGAAATTGCCGCCAGCACGCGATCATCGATGAGCACCGGCCGGTCGAAGCGGACGCCGCCGTGCACGATGCGGTGACCGACGCCGACGATGCGTGCCTGCGCGGCTTCGTCGCCGATGTTGTTCAGCACGGCGGCCAGCGCTTCGGCATGGTTGGCCATGGCCGCGTCGCGGCCCTCCAGCGCAAGCTCGCTGTGCCCACCCTTGGCGTCAACGATGCTCAGCCGGGCGTGGCGCGTGCCCAGGCCTTCGGCACTGCCGCGCACCCGCGGCGCGGCCTCAGGCTGGCCGCCAACGAGCTGGAACAGCGCGAACTTGATCGACGATGAACCGGCGTTCAGCGTCAGCAGATACTCGCTCATGTCAGATCAGGCGGACGTACCGGCGATCACCTGCCTGGTCCTCGACGGCGTCACCCTCACTCGCCGACGCCCCGGCGGCTGGTGCGCGGGCGGGAGCAGCGGCACGCCAAGAATCAAGCACCGAGCACACCGTGCAGAAGCAAGCGCCGGTGAGCCCAAGCCACCCTCGTCAATCCACGAAAGGGCCGCGCACCGCGGCGCGAGCGGCCGGCGCAATCTCATTGGGCCGTCACCGGCGCCTCCGACAGCGATTGATCGTCTTCGGTTCGCGGCAAGGACCGTGCAAGATCGGCGACGCTCAATCCGGCCACGGACTCGCCGAGCGCGCCGTGAATCCGCTGCAGTAACTGCTCGACCTGCGGCGGCGCGTTCAGGTCAGAGACCGACAGATTGCGCTCTTCACCGGCGGCGCGCACCGTATCGAGCACCTGCTGCACCGTGATCGATCCGAGATCGCGCGCTGGCAGATACGCGGGCGGCTCCGAACCCGTCTGCGTCAGCAGGTGGTCGCGCTCCAGCGCGTCGAGCACGATCTGCAACACGTTCAGCGGCACGCCGAGGCGATGCGTCAGTTCGTCCAGGGCAAGCGGCGGCTCGCCGCCGACAAAGCGGCGCGCGATCAGGCTCATCGCGCTCAGCGCCAGGTGTTCGCGCATGCGATTGCTCAGGTAGGGCTCGCCGCTATGCGCGATCAGGTACTCCGGCCGCTGCACGTAAAAGGCGACACTCGCGCCGAGCAGCAGGATCAGCCAGCTCAGGTACAGCCAGATCATGAACAGGATCAGCACCGCGAAGCCGGAATAGATCGCCGCGTACTTGCCAGAGGAGGCGGTGAATTCGGCGAAGGCCCAGCCAGCCGTTTGCCACAGCACACCGCCGACAATGCCGCCAATGAGCGCCGCGCCCATCCTGACTTTGGTATTCGGGATGAACAGGTAGGCAAAGGTGAAGGCGCCGATGACCAGCAGATACGGCGTCAGGCGGCTCAGCGCGTAGAAGATCTGGCCGAATGGCTCGATCGTCAGCAGCTGGCTCACCACACTGGCGCTCGCCACCGACGCGGTCAGGCCCATAGCGGAAAAGACCAGCAGCGGGCCGACCAGCAGCACGCTCAGGTAGCGGCTGAAGCGCTCGCCGATGCGGCGCGGCCGGTTGACGTGCCAGATGTAGTTGAAAGACTCCTCGATCTTCTGGATCAGCGACACCGCCGTGTAGATCAGCAGCGCAAGGCCGGCGAATCCGAGCACGCCGACGTTCATGTTCTGAATGAACTCGATGATGCGGCTGGTGATCTCCTCGCCCTTCTCGCCGAGCGGCTCGAGCACGCGGAGCAGCATCGGCTGGATCTGGTTGTACACGCCGAAGGCCTTGAGCACCGAAAAACTCAGCGCCAGCAGCGGCACGATCGACAGCAACGTGGTGTAGACCAGGCTCATCGCCCGCAACGTCAGCTGGCCCTGCGTGAGATCCCGCAGCAGCACCAGCAAGGAGCGCACGACTCGCAGCACGATGGCGCGTGCCCGCGGCATCGCCTGCAGCGAGTTGCTCCAGATGAAATCGTTGAGCCGAAAGATCAGGTTTGAACGCACCAATACGTACCTCTTCGATCGCGCCGATGCGCGAGGCGAGCAAGTGACATGACGCTTCAATGTACAACGTCACCGCGCGCCTGATGGATCAGGACCTCGGCACGGCACGATATGTGCTGGCCGGGCTATTCGCCTTTCTGCGCTGACTCGGCCGGCTCGACTGGCGCGGTGTCGGCCGCATCGACCGCGGCGGTCGAGGGCTCTTCCTTGGTCGGCGCGCGATTGCCGCCAAGCAGCCGTCCAAGCCAGGTCCGCGACGGCTCGTAGCCGCT
>JBFINI010000342.1:0-3977 GCA_041611275.1 Burkholderiaceae bacterium | reverse complement strand
GGCCGATTCAATGTTCTGCAACCGGATCTGCATACCGCCCGCACGCAAGCGGCGGGCGCTGTTGCTGGCCACCCTGCTGGCCTGCGGCGCCCCACTGTCGAGCCTCGCACAGCAGTCCCGCCTTGCCGACGATTCCGGTCCGCCGCCCTCGCGCGACGGACTGCTCGACGGCACGTGGTTCGGCGGCGACTGGGGCCACGAGGACAAGCCGGCCTACACCCATGACCTCGTCGAATTCACCGGCGGGCAATTCAGCTCGAAGTGCTGCGCCAGGCTCGGCTTCGTGCCGGCACCGTACGAAGCCGAACGCATCGGCGACGCGATTCGCTTCTCGGCGGTGACGCATAGTCCGACGCACGGCACGATGGTGTGGCGGGGCACCGTGCGCGACGGGCAGGTCGAGGCCACTGTGCAATGGCGGCGCGAACAGTTTCTCTGGACGCACGAGAATCAGTTCTGGTTCAAGGGGCAGTTCGCCAACCAGGTCGCCTGCCGCTAGCCGGCCGCGCGCCATTCATGCTTGTCCATGCGGCGTCAATCCGCACGTAGCTGATCGAGCGAACGCGCTAGAGTGACGGCCGCGAAACGCGCCGATCGCGTCGATTCGCGCTGATCAGACCAAAAGGAGAGGACGCCATGATTCTGACGACCACGCCAGAAGTCACCGGCCGCAGCGTCGAACGCTATCTCGGCATCGTCACCGGCGAGGCGATCGTCGGCGCCAATGTGTTCAGAGACTTCTTCGCCAGCATCCGCGATGTCGTCGGCGGACGGGTCGGCGGCTACGAGAAGGCGCTGCGCGGCGCGCGCGAGATCGCCTTCGAGGAACTCGAGTCCGAGGCATCGAGGCTCGGCGCCAATGCGGTGGTCGGCATCGACATCGACTACGAAACGCTCGGCAACAATGGCGGCATGCTGATGGTGACGGTGGCCGGCACCGCGGTGGCGCTGAAGTAGCCCGCTGGACGACGATCTCCGCAGTCCGCGCGCACCGCGCTTGCCGCATGAACGTTTTTCTCACCGGCGCCTCCAGCGGCATCGGCGCGGCGCTCGCCGCCGAGTTCGCCCGTCGCGGCGCCACGCTCGGCCTGGTCGCGCGCCGGCGCGAGGCGCTTGAAGCGCTGGCCGCGCAGCTGCCCGGACAGCATCATTGTCATGCGGTCGATGTCACCGACAAGGAGGCGCTGCGCGCCGCCGGCCGGGCATTCGAGCAGGCCACTGGCGGCGCCGACCTGGTAGTCGCCAACGCCGGCATCTCGGTCGGCGTGCTGACCGAACACTACGAAGACCTCGACGCCTTCGGCGACGTGCTGGCCACCAACGTGCTGGCCGTGGCCTATACCTTCCATCCGTTCATCGCGCCGATGCGCGCGCGCGGCCGCGGCACGCTCGCTGGCATCGGCAGTGTCGCCGGCATCCGCGGCCTGCCGGGCTCGGAGGCGTATTGCGCCTCGAAAGCTGCGGTGCTCAGCTACTGCGAAAGCCTGCGCGTCGAACTGAGGCGCAGCGGCGTCAAGGTAGTGACGATCGCGCCGGGCTTCGTGCGCACGCCGCTGACGGCGAAGAATCCGTACAGAATGCCGTTCCTGATGGAACCCGAGGCCTTCGCGCAGAAGGCCGTCGACGCGATGCTCGCCGGCGCTTCGTACAAGGTGATCCCGTGGCAGATGGGTGTGGTGGCCAAGCTGCTGCGGCTGCTGCCGAATGCGATCTTCGACCGCGCCTTCGGCAATCGGCCGTACAAGCCGCGCCGGCAGACGGGCGCGGCTGACTGACCGCGCGGCGGGTCGGCGAGCGAACGCCCGATGCGCGAAATATTCACCGATGCGCTCGGCAACACCTTCACCCCGAGCGCAAGCGCGCGCATCGTCTCGCTGGTGCCGTCGATCACCGAGACGCTGATCGCACTCGGCCTGCGAGAACAGGTGGTCGGCCGCACCGGCTTCTGCATTCATCCGCGCGAGATCGTTCGCGAAATTCCTAAAGTCGGCGGCACCAAGGACGTCAAGCTGAAGGTGCTGCGCCGGCTTGCGCCTTCGCACGTGATCGTCAATGTCGACGAAAACGAGAAGCCGACCGTCGAGCGGCTGCGCGAGTTCGTGGCGAACGTGATCGTCACCCACCCGAACGCGCCCGAAGACAATCTGTTGCTTTATCGGCTGCTCGGCGGCATCTTTGGCCGTGTCGGAGAGGCTGTGCGGCTTTGTGCGCAGCTGCAGGCGCAGCTCGACCAGCTCGCCGTGGTCGACTGGCCGCAGGAAACCGTGCTGTACCTGATCTGGAAGGATCCCTGGATGACGGTCGCCGCCGATACTTACATTGCGCGCACGCTCGCCGCCGTCGGCTGGCAGGTGCCGCACGCGGTCGCCGGCTTCAGCGGCGCGGCGCGTTATCCACAGCTCACCGATCTCGAGGCCGAGGCTGTCCGCGTCGACCGCGTGCTGCTGTCGTCCGAGCCGTACAAGTTCCGCGCCAGCCACGTGGCCGACATTCGCGCGCGATTGCCCGGCAAGGCGGTCGAACTGATCGACGGCGAATGGGTGAGCTGGTACGGCGTGCGGGCGATACGCGGCCTGGCGCAACTGGCCGAATTCCGCCGCGCCGGCCTGCGCCGATAAGCATTGCCGCGCGATCGCGGGCTACGGGCCGCGTTCGACGTCGCGCTGCAGCTGCTCGACGCCATCGAGCAGCGAGGAAAACCTTTCGCCGAATGCGGTGAGCCGATACTCGACGCGCGGCGGTACCTCGGCATACGCATGCCGCTCGACGATGCCGAAGCGCACCAGCTTGCGCAGCCGTTCGTTGAGCACCTTCTTCGACAATCCCGGCACCGCATGCTCCATCGCCCCCGGCCGCACGACACCGCTGCGGATGCGGCCGAGCACGGCCAGCGACCACTTGCAGCCGATGATGTCCTCGACCATGCCGGCCACGGTCGGCGTTGCCGAAATTTCTTTCTTGCGCAGAATCATCGATGGACACCGAAAGGTAACCGGGGCACCGCGCGGTGCCCACTTTGCGTTGCGCCCGGGCGCGTAAACAATACTGCGCAGCCCCCGTCATGCAAAGGAGACCCACGTGAAGAAAATGCTGCTGTGTCTTGCTCTCGCCGCCGCGCCGGCGCTGGCCGTCGATCCGACGGTGCCCTATCCGACCGGCTACCGCGACTGGACTCACGTGAAGAGCATGGTGATCCAGCAGGGCCATCCCCTGTTCGAGGCCTTCGGCGGCATCCATCACGTCTATGCCAACGACAAGGCAATGCAGGGCTACCGCAAGGGTGGCGTCTTTCCGGACGGCGCCGTGATCATTTTCGACCTGCTCGACGTCAAGAGCGGAACCGGCGCGATCGAGGAAGGCCCGCGCAAGGTGGTCGGCGTGATGATGAAGGACACGAAAAAGTGGAAGGACACCGGCGGCTGGGGCTTCGAAGGCTTCAAGGGCGATTCGAAGACCGAACGCGCGGTCGGCACCAATGCCAGGAGCGCCTGCTTCGAATGCCACGCGCCGCAGAAGTCGCGCGACTACGTGTTCAGCGGGTGGCGTCCGTAAATACGCCGGCGGCGCTGCCGCTGCTCGGCGCTGCACCACCATGGCAGGTCGAACGCTGGCTGAATACGCCGCAACCGCTGTCGCTGGCGGCGCTGCGCGGCCGGGTGCTGCTGGTGCACGCCTTCCAGATGCTGTGCCCCGGCTGCGTGCTGCACGCGCTGCCGCAGACGCAGCGGGTCGCCGCCGCGCTGGCGCGCGAGGACTTCGCGGTGATCGGGCTGCACTCGGTGTTCGAGCATCACGCGGCGATGCGGCCCGAGGCACTGCAGGTCTTCCTGCACGAGTATGGCGTCGACTTTCCGGTGGCGATCGACGCGCATCTTGATGACGACCCGCTGCCGGCGACGATGCGTGCCTACGGTCTGCGCGGCACGCCGTCGACGCTGCTGATCGACCGCAGCGGCCGGCTGCGCCTGCATCACTTC
>JBFINI010000341.1:0-3981 GCA_041611275.1 Burkholderiaceae bacterium | reverse complement strand
TTCGACCTCAACGACCCGCAGAACTCTTCCGCCAGCAGCGAGCGTGGCTTGTACCTCGGCGTCAGGATGGCAAACGGGTAGGCGATCGCCGGCCGGATCGGTCGGAACACGATCGAGCCTTGGTCGCCACGATAGATGCGGTAGCTGGCGGCGCTGATCGGATCGCAGATGCAAAACGCGAGCCCCTGCTCGACGAAGGCGAACCCTGGCACGAACGCGCGCAGTTCAAAACGCTGGCGGAAGCCGGCGCCGGCGGCCTCGAAGACCTTGACCGTTTCGCGGTGGGTGAAGTGCTCGGCAAAAAGTGAGGCCATCGGCCGCCCCGAAAGATCGTGCGGCGTGATCACTTTCTTGCGCGCCAGCGGATCGTTTGCGGGTACGGCGCAGACGCAGCGGGTCTCGATGGTCTCGACGATCAGCGAGTCCCGCTCCTGCGGGACTTCGGCCACGCCGACGTCGAACTGCTGCGACGCGACCCAGTCATGCACGATCGTGGAGCTGTTGCTCTGCAATGAAACGTGCACCTGCGGCCGGCGCTGGGCGAACTCGGCGATCAGCTGCGGCACCAGAAACAGCGACGCCGCCGGCATGCAGGCGATGCGCAGCTGACCCGACTCCAGACGCGACACGTCGCCCATCATCCGCACCGCCTGGGTGAAGTTGTCCAGCGCGCGCTCCACCTCCTCGCGGAAGAAGTGGGCTTCTGGCTTCGGAATCAGACGATTGCCCTTGCGCACGAACAGCTTGAAGCCGAGCTCGTTCTCCATGCCGGCCAGCATCGAACTGAGCGCCGGCTGCGTGCGGTGCAGGACCTTCGCCGCACCCGACACTGAACCGCAGCGCATGACCTCACGGAACACCACGAGCTGCCGCAGCGAAATATTCAGCGCCATCGCGTGCCTCCGAAGGAACGGCTCACTATAGAGGCACTTTATCGAGACATAAAGATTTAGAAGTTGTCTCGATTCTTGGCAGGTCTGATGATCGGTCTATAAGAAGAACGAACGTCAACAGGAGGCAGAGTGGTCGAACACATCGCCAAGTGGGTCCTTTCGCTCCTGATCGGGGCGGTGGCGATCGCCCAGTTCGTTCAGGTCTTCACCCGCTACATCCTGGAAACGCCGGTCATGGGCCTCGAAGAGGCCACCATGTACCCGAGCCTGTGGCTGTTCATGCTCGGTGCGGCCAATGCATCCCGCGAGAACTCGCAGATCCGCGCCAACGTCCTGGAGATCTTCATCAAGACCGACACGGGCCATGCCCGGCTCGGCGTGCTGACCGAGATCGTCAGCCTCACCGTGTCGAGCTGGCTGGCCTGGTGGGCGTGGGACTTCACCCGCTATTCCTTGCGCACGTGGCGCGAGAGCGCGACGCTGTACTGGCCGACGTTCTGGGCCGACATTGCGCTCCTGACCGGCCTGCTGCTGGTCATCGTCTTTACCTTGCGCACGCTGCTCGGCCATCTCAGGGTGCTGACGCGGTCGCGGGAGCAGCGCCATGGTTGAAGTCGCGCTGCTGGCCCTCGGTGTGCTGGTGCTGACGCTGAGCATCGGCGTGCCGCTGCCGTTCTGTTTCGGCTCGGCCCTGATGGTGATGAGCCTCGTCGGCGGCGTCACGATGAAAGGCACGATGCTGTGGGGCTTCGGTCAGTTGGCCAACCCGGTGCTGCTGGCGATTCCACTGTTCATCCTGGCCGGCACGCTGATGAGCGCCAGCGGCATTGCCGCCTCGCTGCTGCGGCTGGTCAACATCTTCATCGGCCACATCCGCGGCGGCCTCGGCGTGGTGGCTGCGGTATGTTGCGCCATCATCGGTGCGATCTCCGGCAGCGGCCTGACCGGCGTGGCTGCGATCGGCCCGCTGCTGATTCCCGAGATGGCGCGGCAAGGCTATCCGCGCGGCTACGCCTCGGCGCTCGTGGCCTGCTCGTCGGTGCTCGGCCTGCTGATCCCGCCAAGCGTGACGATGATCGTCTACGGCTGGGTCACCGACACGTCGATCCTGGCCTGCTTCCTCGCCACGCTCGGACCGGGGCTGCTGATCACCTTCAACCTCGCCGTCGTCAACCTGGTGATGGCGCGCAAGTTTGACCTCAAGCTCGAGGCAACGCCGGATCTGAAGACGATAACCGTCGAGGCGCGCAAGCGCACGATCACGGCGGCGCCGGCGCTGCTGATGCCGTTCATCATCCTGGGCGGCATCTACGGCGGCGTGTTGACGCCGACCGAAGCCGCGGCGGTGGCGGTCATCTACGCCGTGCCGGTGGGCTTCCTCATCTACAAGGGGTTGACGTTCCGCACCCTGCTCGCCGCCGGCAAGGAATCGGGCACGGCCATCGGCGCCATCATGCTGATGATCCTGTTCAGCCTCATCCTCAGCCAGATGCTGACGCTCGAGGCGATCCCGCAGAAGATGGTCGCGGTGATATTCGAGCTCACCCAGGACCGCACGCTGATCCTCATCCTGGTCAACGTGCTGCTGTTCATCGTCGGCATGGTGGTCAACGACATCACGGCGATCATCCTGGTGGCGCCGCTGCTGCTGCCGCTGATGACAGCCATCGGCATCGACCCGGTGCATTTCGCCGCCATCATCGGCGTGAACACGGCGCTCGGCGGCATCACGCCGCCGTACGCGTCGATCCTGTACATGGGCGCTCGAATCGGCGGCGTGAAAGTCGTCGACATCGTCCCGCCGGCGTTGAAGCTGCTGCTCTTTGCCTTCCTTCCCGCAGTGCTACTCACAGCGTTCTGGCCCGACCTGGCGCTGTTCTTCCCCCGTGCATTCGGCTATTGATCCACCAGAGGAGACATCACCATGCGTCAACCCAAGCTCATCAAAACCCTCGTCATCGCCGCCCTGCTCGGCATGACCTCTGTCGCCGCGGCCCAGGCGCTCAAGCTGAGCCACGTGCGTCCGCAGGGCACCGTCGCCGACGTCGACGTGCGTGCGCTCGCCGATACGCTGGCCAAGACCAGTTCGCTGAAGATCGAGATCTTCCCGGCCAACGCGCTCGGCGACTACACGGTCGTGCACGAGCGCGTCTCCGTCGGCGCCGTCGATATGGCGCTGCAGCCGGCGGCCACCGCGGCCGATCGCCGCATGCAGATCGGCGTGTTTCCGTACCTGGCCAGCGACTGGGCCGGCGCGCGCAAGGCCTTCGGCAAGGGCTCGCCGCTGCGCGCCGCGATGGAAGACATGTACGCCAAGCAGGACATCAAGGTGCTGGGCGCCTATCCGATGTACTTCGGCGGCATCGCGCTGAACAAGGAGCCGGTCTCGGTGGGCGACGCCAACGCCTCCAAGGGGCTGAAGCTGCGCGTGCCGCCGATCAAGGCCTTCCAGCTGATGGGCAACGCGATCGGCTACATCAGTGCGCCGCTGCCGTTTTCGGAGGCATTCACTGCCGTGCAGACCGGCGTCGTCGACGGCGTGCTCGGCTCGGGCGCTGAGGGCTACTACGCCTCGTTCCGCGACGTCACCAAGTACTACATCGTCGCCAATACGCACTTCGAGATCTGGTACCTGATCATGAACAGAGGCAAGTACGAAGGTCTGAAGGCGGCTGACCGCGCCGCGCTCGACAAGGTCGCGGACAGCTTCGAAACGCAGCGCTGGGCAAAGGCCGAAGCCGACCAGGCGGAAAACGAGAAGAAGCTCGAGCAGGCCGGCGCCAAGATCATGCGCCTGTCCAATGCGCAGCTTGCCGCCTACTCCGCCAAGGTACGCAAGGTCGTGTGGCCGGAAATCACCAAGGACATCGGCGAAGCCTTCGCCAAGCCGATCCTCGACAAGGTCGCCAACTGACGCTGCTGGGTTGCGAGCGAGCGGTCGCCGTCGCGGCGGCCGCTCACCCGACCGGAGTCTCACCATGGATGCGGACTATCTCGTCGTCGGCGGCGGCGTCGTCGGCACGGCCATCGCCTACGGCCTGGCGCGGGCCGGCGACGCCGCCGCCGACGACGAGATAGTCCGCATCCA
>JBFINI010000340.1:0-3982 GCA_041611275.1 Burkholderiaceae bacterium | reverse complement strand
GTGGTCAGCGGCACGGCGCGCGTTTCGGTCGCCGGCAAGGACGTGCTGCTCGCCCCCAATGAATCCACCTACGTGCCGGTCGGCAGCCAGCATCGGCTGGAGAATCCGGGCCGCATGCCGCTGACCCTTATTGAAGTGCAGTGCGGCGATTATGTGGGCGAGGACGATATCGTCCGTTTCGACGACAAATATGGCCGCTCCGAATAGGCTGAACGGTCCTATCCAGGAACTGTCACCGCGGCGAGAACGGCGAAGAACGCTGCCGATTCGCCTGTGCCGCCGTTCGTGTTGAATCGAAGGTCGCATACCCCATGAGCATCACGTCGAGCTCCGCCTGGCAGGCGCTGCAATCGCACCACCGCCAACTGTCCTCGTTCCGGCTCGAGGAAACCCTGCGCAGAGATCCTGCGCGAGCCCGTCGCTGGCGCTTCGACGCTGCCGGCATCGAGGTCGATCTGTCACGCAACCTCGC
Organism: Burkholderiaceae bacterium; assembly: GCA_041611275.1. Lineage (GTDB taxonomy): Bacteria > Pseudomonadota > Gammaproteobacteria > Burkholderiales > Burkholderiaceae_F > JADJWR01. The sequence continues at coordinate 3,510 of JBFINI010000340.1, read as the reverse complement.
CACCGATGAGACGTGGCCGCTGCTGCTGGCGCTGGCCGAAGCGGCCGCGCTGCCACGCTGGCGAGAAGAGATGTTCAGTGACCAGCCGATCAACAACACCGAGCGCCGACCCGCGTGGCACACCGCGCTGCGCACTGCGCCCGCCGACCCCGCGGCCGCGCGAACCGTCGCCGAGCAGCGCCGTCGCATGCTCGACTTTGCCGAGGCGCTGCGCGCCGGCAAGGTCAAAGGCGCAAGCGGCAAGGCGATTGACACCGTGATCTGCATCGGCATCGGCGGTTCCGACCTTGGCCCGCGACTGGTGAGCACGGCCCTGGGCGAGACCAGCGGGACGATCCGCCTGCACTTTGTCAGCAATATCGATCCGGTCGAGCTCGATCAGGCGTTGGCCACGTCAATTCCGGAAACGACGCTGATCGTCACCATTTCGAAGAGCTTCACCACGCTGGAGACGCAGGAGAATGCGCGCGCAGCGCTGGCCTGGCTGAAATTGCGTGCGCCGACCCTCGATCCGCACCGGCATCTGGCCGCTGTCACCAGCCAGCCGGCCCGCGCGCAGGCGTTCGGCGCGGATCCGGAGTTGATCTTCACCTTCGCCGACTGGGTCGGTGGTCGTTACTCGGTGTGGTCGGCCTGCGGACTGCCGATCGCCATCGCGCACGGCGCGGCGGCGTTCGAGGCCCTGCTTTCCGGCGCTTCTGCGCTCGATCAGCACTTCACCAGCGCCTCGCCTGAACGCAACCTGCCGCTGCTGCTCGGCCTGCTCGGCCTGTGGTACGTGAATTTCTGGGGCTGCCGCAGCCGCGCGGTCATGCCGTATGCGCAGCGGCTGCGCCACCTGCCGGCCTACCTGCAGCAGCTGGAAATGGAGAGCAACGGCAAGCGCGTCGACCGCGAAGGCCAGAGCATCGACTACGACACCTCGCCGGTCGTCTGGGGCGAAGCCGGCACCACTGCGCAGCACAGCGTGTTCCAGTTTCTGCACCAGGGCACGTTCTTCGCGCCGGTGGATTTCGTCACCTGCGCCGGCTTCGAGAATTCCGCTGAGGTGCGCGAACGGCTGCTGTACCAGAACGCACTGGCCCAGGCCGATGCGCTGGCGCTCGGCGAATCGGCGCTGAAGCCGACCGGTAACGTCAAGCCGACCTACGCGATCGTGCCCGGCAACCGGCCGAGCACTTTCATCACGGTGCCGCGCATTGACGCCTTCTCGATCGGCGCGCTGCTGGCTCTGTACGAGCACCGCACTTTCGTTCAGGGCGTGCTGTGGCAGATCAATAGCTTTGACCAGTGGGGCGTGGAAATCGGCAAGCAGTTGCTCAAGCAGCGACTTGCGGACTGAGCGCACCGCCAAGGGTGACGATGACATCACGAAAAGTACGCAAAGCCGTGTTCCCTGCCGCCGGCTTCGGCACCCGCTTCCTGCCGGCCACCAAGGCGATGCCGAAGGAAATGATGCCGGTCGTCGACAAGCCGCTGATCCAGTACGCGGTCGAGGAAGCGGCGGAAGCGGGTATCGAACAGATGATCATCATCACCGGCCGCAACAAGCGAGCGATCGAAGATCACTTCGACCGCGTGCCGGAGCTGGAAGCCGAACTGCTCGCCAAGGGCAAGCAGGATCTGTACGAAGCGCTGCACTCGGCCACGCCCAACGGCGTGAACTTCATCTTCATCCGCCAGCCCGAACAGCTCGGCCTCGGCCATGCGGTGCTGTGCGCGCAACCGGTGGTCGGCAACGAGCCGTTCGCGGTGATCCTCGCTGACGATCTGATCGATGCGCGGCCGGGCGTGACCCGCCAGCTGGTGCAGGCCTTCGAGAAGCACGGCGCTTCGGTGCTGGCGGTGCAGGACGTGCCGCCGACCGAGACTTCGCGCTACGGCATCGTTGCAGCCAACCCGCTCGACGGCGCCACCGAGCGCGTCACTGGTTTGGTCGAAAAACCGAAGCCGAGTGTGGCGCCATCGACGCTGGCCGTGGTCGGCCGCTACGTGCTGCGGCCGGAGATTTTCGATGAACTGCTGACTACCGAGCGCGGCAGCGGCGGCGAGATCCAGCTGACCGACGCCATTGCCCGGCGCATTCGCCACGGCGAAGTGCTGGCGCACCGCTTCACCGGCACCCGCTACGACTGCGGCAACAAGGATGGCTTCCTCGCCGCGAATATCGCCTTCGCGCGCAAGCAAGGGCTGTTGCCGCCGCGGCGAGCCGGCGATCCGGCGAACGTCGATTACTCGCACTAGCGCTCGGTTGCAGGCGCACGGACCGTACCAGGAACCGGTACGAAGCGCGCAGCTTCGCCGGTTCTTGGTTAGTGAACGTCGAGAGCCGACATCAGTTCTGCGACGGCCGCCCTTCGACCAGGCGCTCGACGAAGAACCGCGGCCGGTGCTTGGCTTCGATGTAGAGCTTGCCGAGATACTCGCCGATGACGCCGAGTGACAGCAACTGCACGCCCCCAAGAAAGTAGATCGGCAGCACCGTCGAGGCCCAGCCCGGTACCGCACGGTTCGAAAAAAGCGCGACCCAGACGGTCCAGGCTGAAATGCCCAGCGCCACGAGGAAGACGACGAAGCCGATGACGCTGATCATCCGCAGCGGCACGACCGAAAATGACGTAACCGCGTTGATGGCCAGCGAAAGCATCCGTCGCAACGGATATTTCGATTCGCCGGCGACGCGGGCCCGCCGTTCGTACTCAATGGTCGCCGTCCTGAAGCCGAGCAAGGGGATGATGCCGCGCAGGAAAAGGTGTGTCTCGCCAAATCCGCGCAGCGCCTCGACAGCGCGTCGGCTCATCAGGCGGTAATCGGCATGGTCGCGGATCGTCTGTGCACCGAGTTTCTCCATCAACCAGTAGAAACCATGAGCAGTCACGCGCTTGAACAACGTATCAGACCGTCGATCCGAGCGGACACCGTAGACGATCTCGCAGCCTTGGCGGAACAGGTCGACCATTCGCTCGATCGCATCAAGGTCGTCCTGCATATCGGCATCGACGCTGACCACCGCATCGCCCTTGGCCGAGAACAGACCGGCCAGCACGGCGTTCTGGTGGCCGCGGTTGCGTGACAGCTTCACGCCAACGACCGGCATGCCCGATAACGCACAGTCTTCTATCATCGGCCACGTTCGGTCTCGGCTGCCATCGTCGACGAAGATAATGCGACTGTCGGTCGTGACCTTGCCGGCGGCGACCAGCCGTTGCAGCAGCCCGGTGAGCTGCCGGATGGTTTCTGGGAGGACTTCCTGCTCGTTGTAGCAGGGTACGACTATGGAGAGCGCGGTCATCGACGGAACATGGCGGTCCAGCAGTTCGAGCCGGACACGCTTCGGGTTGGGCGCTGCCGGCTTTCCCGCGCCTGTTCCTCGCCGGGTTCATGCAACGTTCCGAGTTTGACAAGTTCGCGCAGGAATACGCGAGCCTGCATCGCGCGAACATCGCGATCTCGGGCGAAGGCCCCGAATTCTTCGCAGAGTACAAGATTCGCGACCTGCGGTCGCTGTGC
>JBFINI010000339.1:0-4021 GCA_041611275.1 Burkholderiaceae bacterium | reverse complement strand
GCGGCGCGCAAGGCATCGACCAGCGGATCGCGCCCGTGCTCGAGCCGGCGCACCTGGGTTGCGCCGAAGCTGCCTTCGTGGACGATGTCGCCCGAGCGAAACGCCACCGGATCAGGCGCCAGCAGATGGTCCGCCTCATCGACCAAAAACTGCGCCACCTGCGACTGTGCCCGCGCCCGTTCGAGCGCTTCGATCAGCACGGCGCAGCCCGCTTGCGCCGAAACTTCTTCGCCAGTCATGGCGCGCCGCGGCAGATCGGTACAGGCGGCAAGCAGGGCCAGCGTCAGCAGGCCAAGACAGCAGCGGAAGTCGGCGTCGATCATGGCGTGGGTGCGGCAGTCGTTGAACACGACCGCATTCGACGCCGGCGCCGCGTATCGCGAAATCGGACCTTGGGGCAACCTGAGCCTTGCATCAGCCCACGCGCAGTCGGCCACGACGCGCACATAATCGTGGACAGCCGCACCAGTGCTGGCGCGGCTGCCCACGCAGCGCATCCGAACCGGCCCGAAAGGGCCGGTCCATAAGAGCATGAAGATTCTCGTCGTCGACGACCACGCCTTGATCCGCGAAGCGGTACGTCACGTCGTCGCCGCCCTCGGCGACGTGGTCAGCGTGCTGGCAGTCTCCGACTGCGAGCAGGGCTTCGCGCTCGCCGAAGGCGAGCCCGAGCTCGATCTCGTGCTGCTCGATTTCAATCTGCGTGGACTTTCCGGCGTAGCGGCAATCAAAGCCTGGCGTAGCCGCTTCCCGGCGTTGCCGGTTGTGGTGCTGTCGAGCGCCGAGGACCGGCCGACGGTGCTGGCCGCCATCGGCGCCGGCGCCGCCGGCTTTGTGCCGAAGTCATCGTCGAACGAACTGATGCTGTCGGCGGTCCGTCTGGTGCTGGCCGGCGGCAAGTATCTGCCGGCCGAAGTGCTGGCGCGAACCGAATCGGCAGCGCGGCCCGCTCATCGATCGCCCGCTTCGCTCGATGGACTCGGCCTGTCGCCGCGTCAGCTCGATGTGCTGAAACTGATCGCCCAGGGCAAGCCGACCAAACTGATCTGCGACGAACTGGGACTGGCCGAGCGGACGGTCAAGGCGCACACCACAGAAGTGTTTCGCGCGCTCGGCGTGAGTAACCGGACGCAGGCAGCGCTTGCCGCCGCCCGGCTGGGCCTGCCCGGCGCCGAACCCTCGACGAAGCGCTGACGGCACCAGTCCGGCTCGCCGGTGCTCTCAGTGCATCGCAATGCCTCGGCATCTTCCTGCTCTCCGCCTGGCAACGACTTCAGCGCAGCAGCGACTCCAGTAGCGCACGCAATCGCGCCGGCCGGATCGGCTTGTGCAGCAGCGGCAATCCGCTGGCCTGTGCAGCCTGCAGCGCTTCGGGCGCAGTCTCACCGGTCAGCAGCACGACGGGAACCGAAAGCGACGCGGTGATGCTCGTCGCCAGCGCCAGTCCGCTTTCGCCGCTGCCCAGGCGCAGATCGCACAGCGCCAGATCGGGCTTGCCCTGTTCCTTGAGGAAACCGCGCGCCTGTTCGCCGTCGCGCGCCAGCCAGGCCGCGCAGCCCCATTGCAGCAACAGTCCGCGCATCGCTTCGCGAACCGCATCGTCGTCATCGATCACCAGGATGCACCGGCCAGCCAGCGACGCGTCGGGCTCGGCCGCCGCGAGAATCCTTTCTGCATTCGGCGGCGGCTGCGCCGTCGGCACCTGCACGCTGAAGCACGATCCCCGGCCGCGCTCCGACTGGACCCGGATCGGATGATCGAGCAGGCGCGCCAGGCGTTCGACGATCGCCAGCCCCAGTCCCAGGCCATTTTCGCCGCTGCCACCGTTGCCTGCCTGGTAGAACTCGCGAAACACCAGCGGCAGTTCCTCGACGCCGATGCCGATGCCGGTATCGGCAACGATGATCTCGACCCGCGTCCCGCGCCGGCGGCAACCGAGCAGCACGCGGCCGCGCTCCGTATAGCGGATCGCATTGGCAAGCAGGTTGATCAGGATGCGTTCGAGCAGCACCGGATCGCTGTCGACCCAGACGCGGGCCGGCCGGATACGCAGTTCGAGCCCCTTTTCCTGCGCCGCCGGCACGAATCCGGCGGCCAGCCGGGCGAGCCGCGGCTCGAGGGAGAAAACCTCGCGCCGCACCTGCACTGCGCCGGCGTCCAGCCGCGAGATGTCGAGCAGCGATTCAAGCAGCGACTCGAGCGCGGCGACCGACTGCTCGATGTTGCCGATCAGCGCCCGCCTTGCTTCGTCACTGACCGAATGACGCATCTGCCCGACAAAAAGGCCAAGCGCGTGCATCGGCTGGCGCAGGTCGTGGCTGGCCGCAGCGAGGAAACGACTCTTGGCCTCGTTGGCGTGCGCCAGTTCCTGAGTGCGCTCAGCGATGCGTGCCTCAAGAGTGGCGTAGATCTCCTGCAGACTGGCCGCCATCTGGTTGAACTGCTGTGCCAGCGCCTGCAGTTCATCGCCGCTGCTGATCTCGATGCGCCCGGCCAGCTCGCCGGCACCGATCTCCGCGGCGCGCGCCTGCAAGGTGCGGATCGGCCGTACCAGCCGCCGTGCAAGCAACACGCTGGCGACGATCGACAGCACAATGCCGAGCGCCACCAGCAGCACCGACTGGATGATCGTGCGCCTGACCGGCGCCAGCGCCTCGTCGCGCTGCTGCTCGATGAATACCATCCAGCCGAGCCGATCGATCGGTGCCGCGGCCGCCAGCACTGCCGCACCGGCCAGATTGCGGGCATCGTTGACCGTGGTCGCGCCGTTCGACGCCAGGATCGTGCGCACCTGCGGCAGCCGCGACATGTCGGTCTTGCGCAGAACGACGCTGAGGTCGGGATGCGACAGCAACTGTCCCTGCGCATTGACGACAAAGGCCACGCCGGTTTCTCCGTAGCGGAACTGGCTCACCAATTCCCAGACGAACTTCAGGTTGATTTCGGCCGCGAGCACCTGGCCGCCGCGGCGCGCCATCAGCGCGAGCGACACGTAGGGCTCGGTATCGCGATGGAAGTAAACGGGGCTGACGTACTCGCCCGAGCGACGCGCGACCGCGTAGCGGGGATCGGCCGAGAGGTCGCGGCCGCTGTCGACGGTGTCGAGCGCAAAGCGCGACAGGGCGATTCGTTCGTGTCCGGCAGCGTCGATCCAGCGCACTTCGCTGAGCGCCGGCAGCCGCCGCAACAGCCGCAGCAGTTCGATGCGCAACTCGACCGGGCTGCTGTCGCTCGCGACGGCCGGACTCGACGCCACCCACTGCAACTGCCGCTCGATGTCGCCGACAAAGTCGCCGATCTTCGCCGCCATGCCGGCGGCCTTCTCGCGCTGCAGCGCCTGCACGGCGGCGAGCGTGTCGATGTAGGCGAAATACGCTGCGGCAAAACCACTGAGCGCCAGCAACGCGCTGACCAGCGCCGACCACAGCAGCGCATACTTGCGCGCCAGTCCGCCAAGGCGGACGGGCGGTTCGGAGTGGTCGGCTTGCATCGGTCACCTGGGCGTGGCGCGATGTTGCGGTCTTGATCGGGCCCGGACAAGGCCTCGGTTGACGCAATCGCGTGCGGTGCGACCACGTCCGCTGTCAACTCGGCCAACGTCGGTCACCCCTGAAATCTGCAGCGACGACATGCCGGCGCAGGAATACGATGGCCGCTGCGCTCGATCGCCGCGAGCAGGGTCGAACACGAGCGGATCGTCTTTCGATACACCGGGAGAAGACGTATGCACCGCCGTACCGCCTGCCTGACGCTGCTCGCCGTGCCGACGTTGGCGGCTATGACAGCCCACGCGCAACCGGCGCGTATGGCGCGCGTGGCCTGGCTGTCGATGGATCGCGCCGATCCGCAGCTGCCCTCTCTCGTCAGCTTCCGTAATGGTCTGCGTGCGCTCGGCTGGATCGAAGGGCAGAACGTCACTGTCGAGCTCTGGTGGGCTGACAATTCCAGGGAGCGCCTGCTGCAGCTGATCGTCGAGATCGTCGCCAGCCGGCCCGATGTCATCGTCGCCAACAGCGGTCTG
>JBFINI010000338.1:0-4034 GCA_041611275.1 Burkholderiaceae bacterium | reverse complement strand
CATCGCCGAGGTGCTGTGGCGCGACTTCCTGAAGCACAACCCCGCCCATCCGGCCTGGGCCGAGCGCGACCGCTTCGTGCTGTCCAACGGCCACGGCTCAATGCTGCTGTACGCGCTGCTGCACCTGACCGGCTACGACCTGCCACTGGACGAACTGAAGAACTTCCGTCAGCTGCACTCGAAGACGCCGGGGCATCCCGAGACCGGCCTGACGCCAGGCGTGGAGACGACCACCGGGCCGCTCGGCCAGGGCCTGGCCAATGCCGTGGGCATGGCGCTGGCCGAAAAGCTGCTTGCCGCGCGCTTCAACCAGCCGGAGCACACGATCGTCGATCACCGCACCTGGGTCTTCCTCGGCGACGGCTGTCTGATGGAAGGTGTCTCGCACGAAGCCTGTTCGCTCGCCGGTGTGTTCGGCTTGCACAAACTGGTCGCCTTCTATGACGACAATGGCATCTCGATCGACGGCCACGTCAAAGGCTGGTTCCGCGACGACACCGCGCAGCGTTTCGCTGCCTACGGCTGGAACGTTGTCGGCCCGGTCGACGGTCACGACGCGCTGGCCATTGAAGCGGCGATCGAAACCGCGCGCAGCGAGAACGCACGGCCCACACTCGTGATCTGCCGCACGACGATCGGCTGGGGTGCGCCGAACGCGGCCGGCACGCACGAGGTGCACGGCGCGCCGCTCGGCGCCGACGAAACCGCGGCGACCCGCACGGCGCTCGATTGGCCGCACGCGCCGTTCGAGATTCCCGCGACGCTGCGCGGCGAGTGGGACGCGCGGGCGCAGGGCGCGCAGGCGCAGGCCGACTGGCAACAGCGCTTCGAGGCCTACGCCAGGGCGCATCCGCAGATGACCGAGGAGTTCACCCGCCGGTCGGCCGGCAAGCTGCCAGGCGACTGGGCGCAGACCGCCGAGAAAACACTCGCCGCTGCCCGTGCGGTGACGGCGGCGACGGCCAGCCGCAAATCGTCTCAGAACGTGCTGGAGACGCTGGTGCCGGCGGTGCCTGAACTGCTCGGCGGCTCAGCGGATCTGACCTGGTCGAACCTCACTGCGGTGAAAGCGTCAGCCTCGATCGACGGCAACGACAGTGGCAACTACGTCCACTACGGCGTGCGCGAGTTCGGCATGGCGGCGATCATGAACGGCGTCGCGCTGCACGGCGGCTTCATCCCGTACGGCGGCACCTTTGCCGTCTTCACCGACTACGCGCGCTCGGCGATCCGCATGAGTGCGCTGATGAAGACGCGCTCGATCTTCGTGCTGACCCATGATTCGATCGGCCTTGGCGAAGATGGCCCGACCCATCAGCCGGTCGAGCATGCGGCCAGCCTGCGCGTGATTCCGAACCTGGATGTCTGGCGTCCCTGCGACGGCGTCGAAACGGCCGCAGCCTGGCGCGCTGGCATCGAGCGGCACGACGGCCCCACCGCACTGCTGCTGTCACGGCAGAACCTGTCGCAGGTCGCACGCGACGCGGCCACCGAGACGGCGATCGCCCGCGGCGGCTACGTGCTGGCGCAATGCGAGGGACCGTTGCGCGTGGTGCTGATCGCCACCGGCTCGGAAGTGGCGCTGGCGCTGGAGGCGCACAAGCACCTGGCCACCGCCGGCATCGGCACCACAGTCGTTTCACTGCCGTGTACGTCGGTGTTCGACCGGCAAGCGGACGCCTGGCAGGTGCAGGTCCTGCCGCCCGGCGTGCCGCGCATCGCCATCGAGGCCGGACACCCGGATTACTGGCGCAAGTACGTTGGCCTCGACGGCGTGGTGATCGGCATCGCGAGCTTCGGTGAATCGGCGCCGGCCGGAAAGCTGTACTCGTACTTCGGCCTGACCGTCGAGCGCATCGTCGTGGTGGCGCGCGAACTCGCGACCGCCGCCGAACGGACGCCGACCGGCCGCATCGCGGCAACCACGCACTGAGGCGCTGCGCAGCGAAGTTCGATCTCGTCATGTTCGACCTCGACGGCACGCTGATCGACACGGCGCCGGAGATCACCGACGCGGTCAACGCGCTGCTGGCCGAAATGAACGCGCCGCCGGCCGACGAAGCGCTGGTGCGCAGCTGGATTGGCCACGGCACGCGCGAACTGCTGCTGCAGGCGGTCGCGCACGCGCGAGGCATTGACGCTGATGCCCTGCGTGCCCACCTTGCCATCGAGCCGCTGCTCGCCGCCCTGCGTCCGCATTGCGAGCGCCACAGCGGTACCCGCAGTCGCATCTATCCGGCCGTCGAGCACACCCTGGTACGGCTGCGCGCCCGCGCCGTGCGGCTGGCAGTGGTGACCGACCAGGAGATGGCCTTCGCGCGCGTTGTGCTCGATGCGCATCAACTCGGCGGCCGCTTCGACCTGGTGATCGCCGGCGATTCATTGCCAGCGCGCAAGCCCGACCCGCTGCCGGTGCAGCATTGCCTTGACGTCTTCAGCATGGCAGCACACCGCGCGCTGCTGGTTGGCGACTCGGCGATCGATATTGCCACCGCGCGCGCCGCCGGCGTGCGTATCTGGGCGGTGCCCTACGGCTACAACGGCGGTCGCCCGATCGTTGAGGCGCGACCCGACCGCGTGATCCCGAACGTCGGCGCCGTGGCCGCCGCGATCGAGACCGCGCGGCTGCGCGTCGCCTGAGCAAAGTCAGAACTACCGAGATCCGCGAGGACCCCACCGATGGCCATGATCACCCTGCGCCAACTGCTCGACGACGCCGCCGAACACGGTTACGGACTGCCGGCGTTCAACATCAACGACATGGAACAGATCCAGGCAATCATGCAGGCGGCCGACGAATGCGCGAGCCCGGTGATCCTGCAAGCTTCGGCCGGCGCGCGCAAGTACGCGGGCGAACCGTTTCTGCGCCGGATGGTCGAGGCGGCCGTCGAAATGTACCCGCACATTCCGATCTGCATGCACCAGGACCACGGGGCATCGCCGGCGGTGTGCCAGCAGTCGATCCGTTCCGGCTTCACCAGCGTGATGATGGACGGTTCGCTGAAGGAGGACATGAAAACGCCGGCCAGCTACGAGTACAACGTCGAGGTGACCAGGAAGGTCGTCGAGATGGCGCACGCGGTCGGCGTCAGCGTCGAAGGCGAGCTCGGCTGCCTCGGCTCGCTGGAAACCGGACAGGCCGGCGAAGAAGACGGCGTCGGCGCCGCAGGCACGCTCGATCACTCGCAGCTGCTGACCGATCCGGACGAAGCGGCGCGCTTCGTCGCCGCCACCGGGGTCGACGCGCTGGCGGTGGCGATCGGCACCAGCCACGGCGCCTACAAGTTCACGCGGCCGCCGACCGGCGACATCCTGGCCATCGACCGCATCGCCGCCATCCACAAGCGCCTTCCGGACACGCACCTGGTGATGCACGGTTCCTCCAGCGTGCCGCAGGAGTGGCTGGAGATCATCCGCAAGTACGGCGGCAATATCAAGGAAACCTATGGCGTGCCGGTCGAGGCGATCCGCAAGGGCATTGATCACGGCGTGCGCAAGGTCAACATCGATACCGACATCCGCCTGGCGATGACCGGCGCGATGCGCAAGCTGATGGGCGACAAACCCGATGAATTCGACCCGCGCGCCTTCCTCAAGGCGGCCACCGCCGCCGCCCGCAGCATCTGCAGGTCGCGCTTCGAAGCCTTCGGCTCGGCCGGGCAGGCGACGCGTATCCGCGTCGTGCCGGCCGAGCAGATGGCACAGCGCTACGCCCGTGGTGAAATCGCCGCGCGCGTACACTGACACAGACGACGGCGCTCGCGCTTCGATATCGCTGGCAGCGCTGCGCGTCGACCCACCGCTCCATTCTGTTGCTCATGGCTGCTCAATCCGATCCGCTGCAACCGGGCATGCCGGCGCCCGACTTCGATCTGCCCGGGGTCGACGGCCGTCGCTGGACACGCGCCTCGGCGAAAGGCGAAAACGGCCTGCTGGTGATGTTCATCTGCAACCACTGCCCGTACGTTCAGGCGGTGCTCGACCGGATCATGCGCGACGCGCGCGAACTTCAGGCGCTCGGCGTCGGCGTGGTG
>JBFINI010000337.1:0-4056 GCA_041611275.1 Burkholderiaceae bacterium | reverse complement strand
TCACCAGTCCCTTGGTTTCGATCGCGGCTTTCAGGTCATCGCGCACGTCCTCGAACTTGGCCTGTTTCGAATAGGTCACCAGGGGATTGGGATCGGCGGCCATGGCGACCGCACAGAATGCCGCGATCACGATCACACCTAACGCGCGGAACATGGGGAACTCCTCGATCGGTGAGAGGGACCAAAAGCATCGCACTGTCGCTGTGCGCCGGTGTTGAGCGAGCGCAGTCAAATGTCCACTGGTGACTTCAGCAGCCAGCGACTGGGCGCTGCGGCCCGCACCGGCGTTGCGCACTGCGGCAAGGGCCGCGCTTCCCCTGCGGTTGATGCGGACTTGGCGACACGGGAGCGCGCATGCAACGATAATGCGTTACACGGTGGGGTACCCCATCCGGTCAATTCAGCGAGGTCTTGATAGCGAGGTTCCCATGTTTGGTCCAATCACAATTCCCTTTAATGCGAAGCTGCTCTTCAACACGGTCAAGCTAAAGCCCGGCGTGACCTATGACGATGTGGAAATGGCGTTGGCCGAGATGTGCAGCGTCGTCAAGGAGACCTATGGCGGCGACAAGGGCGGATTCATTGCCGGCCAGGTTTTCGGTTTCTCCGGTTTCGTCTCCGACGAAGGCACGCTCGGCGACAAACGTGACGCCGACCACGATCTGGTCATCGCAACGTACTGGCGCTCGTTTGCCGAGCACGAACGCTCGCATGCCGACGCGGTATTTCGCGCCAAGTTCGGTGCGCTCGCCGAGATGTGCACCGAAACGCACGAATTCGGCTACGACCTGCTGTGGCAGGGCGAACCGGAAGCGGAGGGCGCGCACGCAGCTGCCGGCGCGCAGAGCTCCTGATCTGAATCGAGCGGCCTTCGCGCTTGCGGTCGCAAGTCGCGGACCCCGATGGGCGTGGCGCAATAGGCGCCGAAGGACGCCGGAGCGCGAACGGCAGCCCGATGTCGGGTGGCCACCGACTGAACGAATCGTTGATCTGCCGCAGATGCTGACGACGCCCATGCGGTCGTGCGCGGCCTGCATGGTTACGATGCGCCGCATGAACGGGCGCCACGAGCTCAGGGGAGGAGGTCGATGACAATCCAGGTGGTCGTGCTCGGCGACGGTACCGGCGGCCTGGTCGCTGCCAATCTGCTGGCCAACGAAGCCCGTCGCCGCCAACTGCAACTGAGCATCGTGTTGATCGGCAACTCGCCGACGCATATCTACCAGCCGGGCCTGCTCTTTATTCCGTTCCGCAAGCCTGGCTACCGGTCGCTGGCCGACATTCAGCGCAAGACGACGGATTTCGTCGGGATCGGCATCGAGTATCGGTGCGAGCGAATCACCGCGATCGATACCGCGGCGCGCACGGTGTCGACGGAGAAGGGCGAGTGCCGCTACGACTGGCTGGTCCTCGCGCTCGGCTCGCGCACACTGCCGGATGTCGTCGAAGGGCTGGCCGAGCGCTGGGGCAAGCGGGCGCATGGCTTCTACACGCCGGACAGTGCCCTGCGGCTGGCCGACGCACTGGAGTCGTTCACCGGCGGCGACCTGCTGATCGACGTCGCCGAAATGCCGATCAAGTGCCCGGTAGCGCCGCTGGAGTTCGCCTGTCTGGTCGACGAATACCTGACGCAGCGTGGCATCCGCGGCAAGACGCAGCTGACGCTGGTCACACCGCTGACGGGCGCCTTCACCAAGCCGATCTGCAACGAAATGCTGACTGACATGCTGATCGGCAAGGGGGTCAAGGTGGTGGCGAACGCTCCGCTGGCGAAGGTCACCGACAAGGAAATCGCCTGCCCGGACGGCAAGACGGTGCCCTACGACCTGCTGGTCACCATCCCACCGCACGAGGGCGCCGAGGTGATCGACGATGCCGGCCTGGGCGACGGGCTGGGCTTCGGCCTGACCGACAAGCAGACGCTGAAAGCGATGAAGTCCGAGCGGGTGTTCCTGCTCGGCGATAACGCCAATGTGCCGACCTCAAAGGCAGGTTCGGTGACTCACTTCCAGGCCGAGATCGTCGTGCACAACCTGCTGCGCGAGATCGACGGCAAGCCGGCCCAGCCGCTGGCCGACGGGCATGCCAACTGCTTTATTGAGACCGGCTTCGGCAAGGCGATCCTGATCGACTTTAACTACGACATCCAGCCGGTGCCCGGCAAGTTTCCGCTGCCGATCATCGGCCCGATGTCACTGCTGAAGGAAACGCGTATCAACCACCTCGGCAAGCTGGCGTTCAAGCCGATCTACTGGAACATGCTGCTGCCTGGACGGCACATCCCGCTGGTTGGATCGCGGATGAGCACGTCGGGCAAACACATGGCTGTCCTCGAGCGGCCGCACTAAAGCAGAAAGGACGCCGCATTCAGCCGGTGCTCCAGGCGCGCGGCCGGCGCATACCGGCGATCTTGCAGGCCTGCTTGACGTAGCCGTACGGAAACAGTTCGAACAGCCGGCCGCGGGCGGCGCTACCGAGGCCTTCTTCGTCGGCCAGATGCTTGATGACGAAGCGCGCGTCGGCCGCGACCTGGTGCTCGTCGTGAAACGCTCGCATGAAGCGCAGCACCCGCCAGTGCAGATCGGTCAGCATGAGCCCCTCGCGTGCGGCAAGCGCTTCAGCGACCGTCTCGCTCCAATCGGCGGGATCGACCAGATAGCCCTCGTCATCGGTGGCCGCGCCGGCGAGTTCCGCTGGTGGGGGTTGAATGTCAGTCATGAGTGATCCCTGATCGAGTCGTGTTCAAGCGCTGCAAGGTCGCGACCGCGCGGAGACCCGTCGACCCGCGGGGTGTTGAAAAGTTTCGGGGCAACCATCGATGGACAATGGACGCATGTGCATCCGGTGTTTCGCCGTGACGGCAGCTCGCTCGGACCATACTGCAGCCGATCGTCATATGCCCTTGTCCTGGGTCAAGTGGTTCGTCGCCCCGGATTCGTTCCTAGCCCTGGGCCGTAAACGCGAGCAGCGCTGGGCACGGCGCAACCGCGTTGCAGCCGGTAGCGAGCCGTCATCATGTCGCCAGTTGCCTGTATGACGGCGAGTCGCTCCTTGGCGAACTCCACGACGTAGTTGACAAGGCGCGAATGAAGTCTTTCCTTCGGACAGACGGCCGAGCAACGTGGTATCAGGGGCGGCGAGAGCGGGATGTGGATCCGCTCGTCGAGCCGAATTTCCGTGTCAACTGCGACGCGAGACATGATGCCGCAGCCGACGCCGGTTGCGTCATGAACAGCGCCTCTGCCGCCTCTGTGAAGGAGAGGTGCTTCGCGACCGCGTGGAAGACCTGCAGGCGGCGGTCCGCCATGACTGCACCCACGGAAGTGAAAAGGGAAATGCCATTGACGCATACGCACGGGCGGCCGCAATGCCGCGCGGGGCGATGATCACCGGGCGCGCTGCCTCAGGTGCGCGGCGACTCGACTCCCGGCACGATGCGGGGCACCGGGAGCTTCGACATGCGCAAGCAGATGCGCTGGACAGTCGACTGCTAGCGGGGTGGCGACCCAAAGCCCGCCGGTGCCGGGTGGCACGATGTCACCGGCTCCGAGTACGACCCGAAAACTAACCAGTGGCACGCTACAACAGGTGTCGCTTCTCGACGCCCGTATGGCTCATGTCTTCCTCCAACATGGCAAGCAATTCGAGCCCGCGGTTGAGCAACACGCCGTTGGTCATGTAGTCTAGGTATGAAACGTTTGGTCTTATTACCCATTACAGTCGACGCGGGTCGCGTCACGGTCAGTGCCCACCTCAATTCCAACGGAGGACCTTCATGGCCATCAATAAGGACGACAAGCCTCGACTGCGCGCTCGGTCCAACGGACGACGCAGGATCCTGAAGACGTCACTCGCGGGCGCCGCCGTCCTCGCCGCGCCCCGCCTGCTGATCGGCGATGCACACGCTGCCGGCAAGCACATGAACCTGGACGCTTTCAAGGCCGCGAAGATCGACTGGCGCATGGCCGCGGGCGAGAAGATCACCGTCGGCGTGATCCCCGCCGGCTACTTCAACAACTTAGAAGCGGTGCTTGAGGACTTCAAGACGCTCACGGG
>JBFINI010000336.1:0-4074 GCA_041611275.1 Burkholderiaceae bacterium | reverse complement strand
TTGGCTCATGGTGTCTCCTCTCTGTGGTTATCGTTCGATCGCTGTTGCAGCCACTGGCAAGCGATTTGCGCCAGTATGCCAAGCGCGCGCGGATCAGGCGCGCGGATCAAGATACCGCGCCGGCGCCATACAGGCCGCGCAGTTCGCGGCCCTGCGCGAAGCGCGACAGCGAAAAGGCGTCGATCGGCACGTCGCACCGCTCACCAAGCATGGCCTGCGCCATCTGCAAGCCGATTGCGGGCGCCAGCTTGAAGCCGTGCCCGGAGAAACCATAAGCCACCCACAGCCCGTCGATGCCAGGGACCCGGTCGAGCACCGGGTTCCAGTCCGGCGTGACGTCATACAGTCCGGTCCACGATGAGGCCAGGCCCGCCTCGGCGTAGTCGGGAAACCGTGCTGCGACCTGCTCGCCGATTTCGAGCACCGTGTCCATGGGCACGTCGGCCTGCTCGGTATCCGGCGTGTCGAGCGACTGGCCCGGCAGCCCTTCGCTGACCAGCATCTGTACGCCGCCGTAGCTGCGGCAATACAGCAGCCCCGGCGAGGCCAGGTCCTTGAACACCGGCATCGTGCGCGTGTAGGGCGCGGCGCGTGTTTCGAGCGACAACACCGAATGGCGCTCAATTGCCAGCGGCAAGGCGACGCCGCTCCAGCGCGCGAGCTCGCCAGTCCAGACGTTCTGCACGCTGATCACCTGGTCGGCGCCGATCTGCTCGTCGCCGCAAACCACTCCGGTGACCCGGTCGCCGCTGCGCGCAAGCGCTGTCACGGCCTCCCCCTCGCGGATCTTGGCGCCAAGGCGCCGGGCGTTGCGCGCAAAGGCGGAAGTGACCAGATAGGCGTCGGCAAAACCAGCCTCGGGCTCGTAGCCGATCAGCTCGTCCTCGTTGAACTCGGCAATTGGCAGCAGCCGGCGCGCGGTTGTGACATCGATCTCGTCGGCGGCGATGCCGTAGCCGCGCTGCGCCGCGAGGGCCGTTTGCAGCGCCGAACGCCTATCTCCTGCCGGGGCGGCGATCAGGTAACCGCAGCGTGTCAGTCCGCAGTCGGCCTCGGGGTCGTCGAGGTAGCGTGGGAAGTCGGCGAACGCCTTCCACGCCGCCTGCGCGAGCGCAACGTTCTCCGGCACGGTGTAGTGGGTGCGAAGAATGCACGAGGACTGCGCCGTCGTGCCCTCACCGATCCGGCCGCGCTCGAGCAGCAGCACGCGGCGCTGGCCAAGCCGCGCGAGGTGATAGGCGATCGACGTACCGATCACGCCGCCGCCGATGACGATCGATTCGAAATGTTGCATCGCTGTTGCGGCCCAGCCAATCAAGCCAGCCGCGGCGGTCGTCGAGCAACTGCCGTTCGCTGATTTTTCACAGGCATTGTGCGGGCGCTGCGAATAAACTCGCGCCCATAGTACGGCCGACCGACATGACCTCACGTCTCAGACTGATACTCGCTGGAATCGCACTGGCTGCCAGCGTGGGTGGCTGTGCCACGCTCGATACCTGGCAGCGCAAGGCGATCTTCCAGCACGAGCGAGCGGCGAGCGACACTCGTTTCCATGCCGTAGCGCCGCCCGACGACACGGAGGTGATCGACCTGGTGCTGGCTAATGGGGACACCGTACATAGCTGGTATCGGCAGGTGGCGGCCGACGCTCCGACGGTGCTCTTCCTGCACGGCGCGCGTCGCAACCTGAACGGCAGTCAGCATCGCATTGACCGACTGGCCGGACTCGGCCTGAACGTGCTGGCGATTGACTATCGCGGCTTCGGCCGCTCGACCGCGCTGCTGCCGTCCGAGGAAACCGCGCTGCAGGATGCGCACGCGGCGCTCGACGAACTGATTCGGCGTCAGCCCGATGCGCGGAAGCGGTTCGTCTATGGCTACAGTCTTGGCGGCGCGGTGGCCATTGCGCTGGCAGCGGAGCGTGACGGATTGGCCGGAGTGATCGTTGAGTCGTCGTTTACCAGCATTTCCGAATTGGTGCGTGCATCGCGCTGGGGCTGGGTGCCCTTTGTCAGTGCCGCGGTGACGCAGGAGTTCGATTCACGTTCGCGCATCGCCCGAGTCAATGAGCCTTTGCTGCTGGTGCATGGAACCGCCGATGGTGTGATCCCGCACACGATGGCCGACGACTTGATGGCAGCGGCGACCACCGTTCAACCCGGATTCAAGCGCCTGGTCAAGATCGAAGGCGCCGGTCATCGCGGCGCGCCGTTTGTGGACCGCGAGAGTTTCGACCGCGCCTTGCGCGAATTCGTCAGCCTGGCGCAGCGCGCCTTGGCGCCTTTCGCTGCAGCGTCGCGCGCGCCCTGAGCGGGTGCGCCGCACTGCTGCACGTTCCATGTTGACGGCGGCGCCGTCGCCCGGGCCGGCGTCGGCGTGACGCCGCGCTCCGCGTTCGTGCTGCACTGCGCGGCGACGCTGACCGCGGCGCTGGCCGGCGCCGCCGCCGCGATCTGGCTGCGCCTGCCTTTGCCCTGGTTTCTCGGCCCGTTGCTGACGCTGGCGGTGGCCAACATGTCCGGCGCACGACTGCCGAGTCTGCCGCGCGCGCGCGACGGCGGCCAGTGGATCATCGGCATCGCGCTCGGGCTGTACTTCACGCCTGAAGTGACACGCGAAATCCTGCGTCTTGCGCCGTGGATCGTTGCCAACATTGCATTTGTCTGGCTGCTGGCTCTGGGCGGCGCGTGGATGCTGCGGCGCCTGAGCGCGGAGAGTGCGACGACCTGCTTCTTCGCGGCGCCGATCGGCGGCGCCAGCGAAATGGCGACTCAGGCCGAGCGATATGGCGGGCGTGTCGATCGCGTTGCTGCGGCACACAGCCTGCGCATCATGATGGTGGCGCTGATCGTGCCATTTTCACTGCAGTGGCTGGGTGTGCGCGGGGTCGATCCGTACGCGCCGGCAGCGGCTGCTTTCAACTTGGGCGGGCTGCTGGTGCTAGGCGCCGTCGCCGCTGCCGGCGCCGTGGTGCTGCGGCGCCTGCGCGTGCCCAACGAGTGGATGCTGGGGCCGCTTCTGGTTACGGCGACGATTACCACGCAGGACATCACGTTCTCGGCGCTGCCAACTGCGGTGAGTAATGCCGGCCAGTTGCTGATCGGCATCGCCTTGGGTACGCACTTTGCCCCCGAGTTTTTTCGCGCTGCGCCGCGTTACCTGGCGGCCGTGGCGGCGGTGACGCTGGCTTATCTCGCACTTTCGGCGCTGTTCGGCTGGTGGCTGGCCGGAATCGCGAGTTTGCCGATCGCTACGGCAGTGGTGGCGACCACGCCCGGTGGCATCGGCGAGATGGCGATCACCGCCAAGGTGCTGCAACTCGGCGCGCCGATCGTTTCCGCTTTTCACTCGATCCGCATGGCTGCGGTCGTGCTGCTGGCCGGCCCGGCATTTCGGCTCGGCCGGGCGCTGCTGGCTGCGCGTGCGAGGACATGAAGCTGCTGACTCTCGGCGGCACCTGGTTCCTCGGCCCGCACCTGGTCGAGGCGGCGCTGGCGCCGCGCTCAATTGATTGGCCGGTGCAAGTGATCGACGCGCGTGATGCTGCCGCTGGGCCGTTGCATTTGCTGCAGGCCCGGGCCGGTGGCGCCTTCAACGCTTGCGGGCCCGCTGCGCCGATGGGCGCCGCAGTTCGCCAGTGAGCATGGGCGCAACCCATCATCGATACGGCTTGTTCGGCCGATGCCTCGCCGTTGCCCGGCGGCGTCGGGCTGACGGCCGAGCGCGAGGGTGAGGCGCTGCGGGTCCTGGCCTGGCGTTTGCACGAATAAGGGCGCCGATGCCGCGATTTCCGGGGGTAGCTTTCTGCAGAATCTTCGGGTAGCGTCGTTTCCGCAGTCGATTCTTGCGTCGCCCTGTCCGGTCCTTACTGCCCTACCTGCAATTTGTCCTCGCAGTTCCTGTCGCAGTTATCCCCCAAGCGAACTCGCACCAATCGCCCTGCGCGCCGCGGGCGCATCCCGCGCTTAGATCCAAGGTGAGTCAGTCATGCCGACAGGCACTGTGAAGTGGTTCAACGAAACGAAGGGCTTCGGTTTCATCAAGCCGGATGACGGCGGCGCCGATCTGTTTGCC
>JBFINI010000335.1:0-4076 GCA_041611275.1 Burkholderiaceae bacterium | reverse complement strand
TCGCGAAACACTCGAAGAAGCGCAGGCGCGCGTGAAGCTGGGGCCGCTGTTCACGATGATCGACGTGCCGTATATCGAGCAGGTGCACGTGTTCTTTCGCGCCGAACTGCTCGATCTCGACTTTGCGCCGGGCGCCGAGTCGATCGAGGTCCGCCTGTTTCGCGAGGCTGAGATCCCCTGGCAGGAACTGGCCTTCCGCACAGTGGCACAGACGCTGCAGCTTTTCTTCGCTGACCGCGCACGCGGTGAATTCGGCACGCACGTGCACGCGATTGAGCTCCCCGCCGCTGCGGACCGGCGACCGGGGCCATGATTTCGTGGCTGGCGCCGGAAGAGCCGTTCCCGCCGGTCAGCCGCAGCCTCCTGCAACCCAACGGTCTGCTCGCTGCCAGCCGTCACCTAGACGCGGCGACGCTGGAACGGGCATACCGGCAGGGCATCTTCCCTTGGTACAGCGAGTCCGATCCGGTGCTGTGGTGGAGCCCGGACCCGCGCATGGTGCTGTTCGTCAAAGAATTCCTACCGCGTCGATCGCTGATCCGCCGCTTGCGCGCTGGCGTCAACGCAGGTCGTTTCGAAGTACTTGTCGATGCCGATTTCAGCGCCACGATGCGCGCCTGCGCGGCACCGCGTCGCGGACAGGACGGCACCTGGATCACGGCGCCGATGCTGACTGCCTATGCCGAACTGCACCGACGCGGGCTGGCGCACAGCGTCGAGGTCTTCAGTGGTGCGGTGCGCATCGGCGGACTCTACGGCGTAGCCATCGGCCGCATGTTCTTCGGCGAGTCGATGTTTTCCGCCGGGCCCGATGCCTCGAAGATCGCACTGGCTGCGCTGGTGCAGCTACTGCGACTCGAGCGAGTGCCGATGCTAGACTGCCAGCAAGACACGTCCCACCTCGCGTCCCTTGGCGCCCGTTGTATTTCACGTGCAGAGTTCTGCAGCCATGTCGCCGACGCGGTGGGCCAGCCGCCTATCGATTGGGCGCATTACCGAGCGCGGCCGGTGACTGAGCTGCTGCGGAGCTTCTGACGTGGCGAACCTCAAGGAACTGCCGTTCTCAGCGTTGCAGTTCTACGCCACCGCGCCGTATCCGTGCAGTTATCTCGACGAGCGCCAGGCGCGCTCCCAGGTGGCCACCCCGGCGCACCTGATCAACGCCGACGTCTACTCCGAGCTGGTTCGGCTTGGCTTTCGCCGCAGCGGCATCTTCACCTACCGCCCGCATTGCGACGGCTGCCGGGCCTGCGTGCCCGTGCGCGTGCCGGTCACGAGTTTTGTACCTAACCGCAGTCAGCGCCGTGCATGGCGCCACCACTCCGATCTGACCGCGCGCGTCGTGGGGTTGGCCTTTGACGCGGAACACTACGATCTTTACCTGCGCTATCAGTCGACGCGGCATGCCGGCGGCGGTATGGACAACGACAGCCGCGAGCAGTATTCGCAGTTCCTCTTGCAGAGCAAGGTCAATACGAGGCTGGTGGAATTCCGCGCGCAGGCGGCGGAACCGAGTGGGCGCGGCCGGCTGTGCGCGGTGTCGATCATCGACGTGCTGAACGACGGACTGTCTTCCGTCTATACGTTTTTCGATCCGTCCGACGAACGCGCCAGCTTCGGCACCTACAACATCCTGTGGCAGATCGAGCAGTGCCGCCTGCTGCGGCTGCCCTACCTGTACCTCGGCTACTGGATCGAGTCGAGCCCGAAGATGGCCTACAAGGCGAAGTTCCGACCGATCGAGATCCTGCAACAGGGCCGCTGGATCCGGCCGCCGCACTGATGTCCATCCCTGCCTGAGCGAGCCGTGCTGTACGACTTGGCCCGCCCGTTCATCTTTGTCCTCGATCCCGAAACGGCGCACCACCTGGCTTTTTCGAACCTCGACCGCGCACATTCGCTCGGCCTGACGCGCCTGCTGCGGCCACACGCTGCGGCAGATCCGGTCAACGTCATGGGACTTGCGTTCCCCAATCCGGTCGGGCTGGCTGCTGGGCTGGACAAGAACGCCGAACATATCGATGTGCTCGCCGACTTCGGCTTCGGCTTCATCGAAGTCGGCACGGTGACACCACGACCGCAAGCCGGCAACGCCAGGCCGCGCCTGTTTCGCCTACCGCAGGCACGCGCGCTGATCAACCGCATGGGCTTCAACAATGACGGGCTTGAGCGCTTCGTCACCAATGTGCAGGCCAGCCGGACACGCAACATCGTGCTCGGCCTGAATATCGGCAAGAACGCCGATACGCCGATCGAGCGCGCGCTGGACGACTACACGCTCGGTCTGCAACGCGTCTACCCGCTGCTCGTCGCCCGGCCTGGTTATGTGGCCGTCAACATCTCGTCGCCGAACACCAAGGATCTGCGTTCGCTGCAGGGCAGCTCGGCGCTGGCCACGCTGCTGCGCGGCCTGCGCAAGGTGCGCCATCGCCTGGAAGACGAGCACGGCCGGCGCGTGCCGCTGGCCGTGAAGATCGCCCCCGATCTGGATAACGCCGATCTGCCCCGCATTGCCGATGCACTGGAGACCAATGAGGTCGACGCGGTCATCGCCACCAACACCACGGTGGCGCGCGACGTGGTCAAAGGGTTGCGTCATGGCGAGGAATCGGGTGGACTGTCCGGGGCGCCGCTCACCGCACGCTCCACCGAAGTCGTGCGCCTGCTGGCCCAACATCTGCAGGGCAAGCTGCCGATCATCGGCGTCGGCGGCATCATGACCGGTGCGGACGCCGCCGCCAAGATCGCTGCCGGCGCATCGCTGGTGCAGTTGTACACGGGGATCATTTACCGCGGCCCGGCGCTGGTCGGCGAATGCCGGCGCGCGATCGTGCGTTCGCGCGGGGAATCGAACCCATGGGGCAAGGAAAAACCGGCACGCGCAGCCTAGGCGCCGGCGGAGCCGGACCCTCGGCCCGTCAAACCACGCTCCGCTGCTTTGTCGCGTTGCAGCCCGATGCCGATGCGCGCGATCGCCTTGAAGAGCTGGCGCGCGCGCAGCACGCACACTTTCCAAATGCTCGCTTGATACGGCGCGAAAACCTGCACCTGACCCTCGCCTTCATCGGCGCATTGGATGCAGCGGCTGCCAAGCAACTGGCCGAGCACCTGGCCGAGCAGACCTTCTATCCGTTCGACTGGGCGCTCGTCGCGATGGGCGGCTTTGAGCGTGCACGGGTCTTGTGGGCAGGCAGCGAGGACGCGCGCCTTCAGGCAATGGCCGCCCGGGTTCGCCGGCTGCTCGATACCCTGGACATTCGATACGATCGCAAGCCGTTTGTCGCCCACGTGACGCTGCTGCGGAAACTGCCGCGTGACGCCACGCGAACCGCCTCTACCCGCATCGAACCGCCGGTCCTGTGGCGCGCTGCGGCGCCGGTCCTGTTGCAGTCGATGACTGAACCCCGGGGAACCCGTTACAGGCCGGTCGCCGCCGCTGGCGGCCTCTGATTTGGCAAGGATCAACACTCCTGCACGGCGGCATTGACGCCGGAGCGATCTGGGCCGGATGCTCGCGGCCATATGTCTTCTGCCGCTGCAGTTTCCGAACTCGACGCGCGCCGGACCCGTTGCGGTCTGCCTGCAAGAGCGCACTCCACTGATCGGCCAAGCTGAAACGTCGGCCGCGAGCTGTCTGGTATGGGACCACTGGCCATTACTGTGCTGTTGCTGCTGAGCCTCGCCGGGTTTTGTTACCTCGCGTGGCGCAAGCTGGCGATCGTGGCCAGCCTGCAATCGGAGGTGCGCTGGGACCGTCCGATCGAACGGCTAAAGAAGCTGCTCTCGATGGGATTCATGCAGTCGCGGATGATCTCCGGCGAGCCGAAGCCCGGCGTCATGCACACGGTCATCTTCCTCGGTTTCATGACGCTGCTGGTGCGCAAGGTGCAGCTGCTGGTGATCGGCTACGCACCGACCTTTGTTTATCCGGGGGCGCTCGGCGGCGCGTATGCCGCTTTCAAGGATCTGATCGAGGTTGCGGTCACCGTCGCGGTCCTGTACGCGTTCTGGCGCCGCTTTGTGCTGAAACCACGGCGACTGGAAGCCAACCGCGAAGCGATCCTGGTGCTGTCGCT